>JAZSNJ010000052.1:0-2749 GCA_045536355.1 Clostridia bacterium
GTTTCATATTTGTCCAAAAGGCACTTAATACATTCTTCTTTAAATCTTATTCTTTCCATCTTATTTCCTATGCAACATTTAAAAGTGTTTTTGTTTTTTGATTATATTCTTTACTTTTTATATGAATTACAAGTTCTTCTAAAGACGCTGCACCTGCAACCGCTACAATCAAAATGCAAAATACAAAAAATAATTTAAAGTTAACAGCATAGGGTATGAAGAACACCAATATACCTGTGAGTTTATTCATATATGTATGAAGTGATGCAAAACACTTATATTTTACGGCAGCCACCACATAAGACGCAATTCTTACAAAAACCACCCCTCCGACTGCGCACCATATACCAATGCTGACTTTGCTAATCAGTACTGGAAATATTCTTAAAATCATAACAAGATAAAAAAGAATATCTGCTACGCTGTCAAGTTTTGCACCAAACTCAGTTGACTGATTAAGTTTTCGGGCAACAAAACCATCTAAAGCATCACTTACGCCTGAAATAGTATATATTAAATAAAACACAGCCGAAAACGGTGCTACAAACAGCATAAGAATTGTTCCTATAATCCGTATAAAAGTTATTAAACATGGAAAATTCATAACTTTTCCCTCTTTTCTTTATGTTTATTAATCCTACAAAACCATTACAAGTGTTCCAATACCAATTAAAATACATCCTAAAAGTGATTTTATTGTAAACTGTTCCTTTAAGAAAACAAATGCTAAAATCAAAGTTATAACTACGCTTAATTTATCAACAGGAACAACTTTTGAGGCATCACCTATCTGAAGTGCCTTATAGTAGCAAAGCCATGAGGCACCTGTTGCTAAACCTGAAAGAACCAAAAACACCCAGCTTTTTGTACTGATTGCCATAAGCCCTTTTTGTGCATTGGTTATAAACACCATACCCCAAGCCATAACCACAACAACCATTGTTCTTATTGCTGTTGCTAAATTGGAGTTTACTCCGTCAATTCCTATTTTTGCCAAGATTGATGTTAGAGCTGCAAAAACTGCTGATAAAAGTGCTAATATAAACCACATAAATTTTCTCTCCTGTTTTATATATAACTTTTCCATTATATACATAATATCACAAAAAAACCAAAAGTTCAACAAATTTATGTGTAAATACATACCAACATAAAAAAGGCCTTAAGGCCTTTTTTAATGTTCAATTGGGATCTTAATTAAATATTCAACATAAGTATCATTTTCGTTTTTGACAGACTCTACATTAAGTCCTGATTTTTTAACTGTATCCAACGCTTTATTTATTGAGTTTATAAGCATTCTTATCTGCATTGGAGTTTTGATTTTCGGAACAGGTTCTTTTTTCTCTAAATCATTTATTTCTTTTTGAACAAGGCGCTCTGTTGCAGTAACCGTTAATTCATTCTCTGCAACGGTTTTTACTACTTTTAACTGCAGTTTTGCACTGGGAAGTTTTAAAAGAGCTCTTGCGTGGCGTTCTGTAAGATTGTTTTCATTTAAGATTTTTTTAACTTCTTCGGGAAGCCTTAATACTCTTAATTTGTTAGCAATAGCTGACTGGCTTTTCCCCAGTTTTTTTGCGAGTTGTTCTTGTGTGTAATTATGCTCGTCCACCAAATGCGAAAGTGCATCTGCCTCTTCTAAAAAAGTAAGGTCTGCCCTTTGAAGATTTTCAAGTAGCGCAATTATTGCAGAATCGTTTTCACTAACATCAATAAGTATACATGGGATTTTTTCAAGACCTGCCTGTTTGGTTGCCCTAAGTCTTCTCTCACCTGATACAAGTTCATACCCGCCAATAAAATTTTTTCTTATTGTTATTGGCTGAATTACACCGTATTCTTTTATACTTTGCGAAAGTTCTGATATTGAAATTGGGTCAAAAGTTTTTCGCGGCTGATAGGGATTAAGAGATATTTTATCAACAGATACCATCAAGACTACCCCGGTTTCATTTTCATTTACCAATATATCCGACATTTTAATTTCTCCTTTCTTTTGTATATTGACATTTTATCACAATTTCCAAATTTTGGAAATAATTTTATGTTGATAAAAATCTCCAATATACAACAAAAGAGCCTTTATTTCAAAGGCTCTTTTGACGGTTTCCCTGCTTTACGGGGAAAATTAGTCGGAGTTTGTCGTTCTTTTTTTATGGTTATTATACTGTGATTTATATCTGTTTCAGGAAGATTGATATATTCTGTTTTTAAAACTAAACCTCCAAGCTTTGCCACAGCGTTTTTTGCGTTTTCCAATTCTTCTGTAACATCAGGGCCTTTCATTGATACGAAATACCCACCCTGTTTCACAAAAGGTATGCAGTATTCTGACAATGTTGAAAGGTTTGCAACTGCTCTTGATACTGAAAAGTCAAACTTTTCACGAAGGGTTTTATCATGTCCGCCATCTTCTGCACGGGCGTGAACAATTTCTACATCTTTTAGCCCCAACTTATCTGTTACTTCCTGTAAAAAGATAAGTCTTTTGTTAAGGGAATCCAAAAGTGTAATCTTAAGGTCAGGTCTTAAGATTTTAATTACCATGCCAGGAAAACCCGCTCCCGTACCTACATCTATAACTGTTCCCTTTAAATCCGTTTTGGTTAAAATGGTTGCACAGTCTAAAAAATGTTTTACTGCAACTTCCTCTTTTTCAGTTATGGCAGTTAAGTTCATTTTCTCGTTCCACTGGACTAAAAGTTCAAAATACTCTTCAAATTGTTGGAGCATTTCTTCGGTATAA
>JAZSNJ010000113.1:0-9363 GCA_045536355.1 Clostridia bacterium
AACAAAGCATTTCACTTTGTGCTTTTTCCAAAACTGCTTCAGGCAAAACTGATGGACCTGCTGAAAAGTTATAAACTCTGCTCATTACATCATATCCTTTCAAGATTTAAATAAATTTATGGCCGAAAACCATTACAAGATATTATATAACAAAAGAAAATATTAGTCAACAATTTTATGTAAAAAAATCAAAGATAATTATATAGGAAAAAATATATAAGCAATTTCAAACTCTGCGACTACTGTTTAATGTAAATACATTTTTAGTGAAGAGTGAATAGAGAAAAGAAAATAGTGAAAAGTAAAAAACTGACAAGCAGAAACTTGTCAGTTTTTTGGCGGAGAAAGAGAGATTCGAACTCTCGCGCCGGGGAATCCCGACCTAACGGTTTAGCAAACCGCCCCCTTCGGCCGACTTGGGTATTTCTCCGAATAATTCTTTTGTTTATTATATCCACACCTAAAAGATGTGGATATAAAAATGGCGGAGAGGGTGAGATTCGAACTCACGGCTCTTACGAGTCACTGGTTTTCAAGACCAGCTCCTTAAACCACTCGGACACCTCTCCGTAGAACATTGACTATTTTAACATAACAAATAAGGCTTGTCAAGACTTTTTAAAAAATATTTTCTAAAATATAAGCTTGTTTTCTTTGACAATATGCCCCTTATATGGTACAATTACTTTGTAAATTAAAGGAAATATTATCTTATAAGTAAAAACTAAATCTTGCGCAAGATAATGCTTGATAAGTTGCTTGTTATAAAGATAAATAAAGGTGGGATAAAAATGACTTATTCTATTAAGGAAGTTATTCAAATTACTAACAGCAGTGCAATTGTAGCTGTTGATGACAGAATGCAGGACATAAAGATTGGTATGTATTTAAACGGCGTTGAAATTAAAAGCCTAAAAAGAAACAACGAAGATGATAATGTTGACCTTTATGTAAAAGACAAACACAATGTTAAATTCTCAGTTGGCGAAACAGTAGAAGTGTTAACTAAAGAAGATTTTGAAAGCAAAAAAGGGGAGTAAGATTATGGAAACAAGAATTGCAGTAGTTGCTATTGTAGTAGAAAATATTGAATCGGCTGAAAAAATTAATGACATACTGCACGAATACAGCGATTTTATTATTGGAAGAATGGGTATTCCTTATAAAGCAAAGGAAGTTAATCTTATAAGTGTCGCAATGGACGCACCACAAGATGAAATAAGCGCACTTTCAGGGAAACTTGGCAATTTAGATGGCGTAACTGCAAAGACAGTGTATGCTACAAAATAATTAAAAGGAGATAACAAAAATGGCAGAAAAAATTTTAGCAACTGTTGGAGAACTTACAGTTACAGAAGCAGAAGTACAGGAAATGATAGGGGCTTTAATGCAAAGAGGTCAGAATTATAACAACCCACAGGGGATTGATATAATTGTTGAACAGCTTATCGGCAAAAAACTTTTACTTATGGACGCAAGAAAAAATCTTTATGAATATAACGAAGAGTTTAAAAAGAATTTGCAGAAGGTAAAAGAAGAAATGCTTACAAACTTTGCACTTCAGAAAGCTATTGAAAAAGCAAATGTTACTGATGAAGAAGTAAAGGCATACTATGATGAAAATAAAGAAAGCTTTAAAAAAGGTGAGTCTGTTCAGGCAAGTCATATTTTAGTTGATACAGAAGAAAAGGCAAACGAGCTTTTGGAAAAAATCACAAAAGGCGAAGTTTCATTTGAAGATGCTGCAAGAGATAATAGCTCTTGTCCGTCATCTCAAAACGGTGGTTCACTCGGTGAATTTACAAAAGGACAAATGGTTCCTGAATTTGATGAAGCTGTATTTAGTATGGAAGTTGGGGAAGTTAAAGGCCCTGTTAAAACACAGTTTGGTTTTCATATTATAAAGCTTACAGGCAAAACACCTGAATCTTTAATGGATTTTGATGAAGTGAAGATGTCTGTAAAAGAAATGCTTATGGGTCAGAAACAGCAACAGGCTTATGAAAGCAAGATAAATCAGCTTAAAATATTATATCCTGTAACAAAATTATAATATATTGCGCAAGATAAAGGCTTGGAGTTTTGGATAAAAACTCAAAAGCCTTTTGCTGCTTATGGAAAGTTTTCTGAAAAGTCTATGGGAAAAGATTCTACAATAGGTCATTGGGAAATAGCAGGAATTGAGCCAGAAAAACCTCTTCCCACTTACGAAAACGGATTTGCATAGGAAATTGTAAATGAATTACAACATAATAAGATTTACGAATACTGCCAAATTGCAAGAGAAATTTTAACTAAAGAGCACGGTGTAGGCAGAGTTGTTGCAAGACCTTTTTACGGGAAGTGAAAAATAATTAACCAAATAGTTTGGGGAATTTTATATTTATTATGCAATCTGGATACAATAGAATACTAAGATAAATTAAAAAAGGAGATGTTAAAATGGCAAACAGATTTGTACTAAATGAAACAAGTTATCACGGGAAAGGCGCAATTAAAGAAATTGCAACAGAAATTAAGGCAAGAGGTTTTAAAAAAGCTTTTGTATGTTCTGACCCTGATTTAATCAAATTCGGTGTTACAAAAAAGGTAACAGATGTTTTAGATGACGCTAAAATTTCTTATGAGGTTTTCAGCGAAATCAAGGCAAATCCAACAATTGAAAATGTTCAGGCAGGTGTAAAAGCTTTTAAAGCAAGTGGGGCTGACTGCATTGTTGCAATTGGTGGTGGTTCTTCAATGGATACTGCAAAAGCAATCGGCATTATTATTGAAAATCCTGAATTTTCTGATGTTCGCTCTTTAGAGGGTGTTGCACCAACCAAAAACAAATGCACACCAATTATAGCAGTTCCTACAACAGCAGGTACTGCAGCAGAAGTAACAATCAACTATGTTATAACAGATGCTGAGAATAACCGTAAAATGGTTTGTGTTGATGTTCACGATATTCCTGTTGTCGCAGTTGTAGACCCTGATATGATGGCGACAATGCCAAAATCTTTGACTGCTGCAACCGGTATGGATGCACTTACTCACGCAATTGAAGGTTATATTACTAAAGGCGCATGGGAAATGAGTAATATGTTCCATATTAAGGCAATTGAAATTATTGCAAAAAGTCTGAGAGATGCTGTTGAAAATAAACACGAGGGAAGAGAAGGTATGGCGCTCGGTCAGTATATCGCAGGTATGGGCTTTTCAAATGTAGGTCTTGGCATTGTTCATTCAATGGCACATCCTTTAGGTGCTCTTTATGATACAGCTCACGGTGTTGCAAATGCTATAATTCTTCCAACTGTTATGGAATATAACGCACCTGCAACAGGCGAAAAATACAGAGATATTGCCAAAGCTATGGGAGTTGAAAATGCAGATAAAATGCCTTTGGAAGATGCTAGAAAAGCGGCTATAGATGCTGTTAAGAAATTATCAGCTGATGTTGGCATTCCATCTGACCTTAAAGAAATAGTAAAGGCAGAAGATATTGACTTTTTGGCACAGTCGGCATTTGATGATGCTTGTCGCCCGGGCAACCCAAGAGAAACAAGCGTTGAAGAAATCAAAGAGCTTTATCTTAAACTTATGTAATTATGTATTATGTTTATCTGTTAAGATGCTCTGATAATTCTTTATATTGCGGGTATACAAACGCTTTGGAAAAAAGAATAAAAACCCACAACGAGGGCAAAGGCGCAAAATACACAAAATCGCGCCTTCCCGTAAGCCTTTGCTATTTTGAAGAGTTTTCGGATAAATCAAATGCTCTTAAAAGAGAAGCAGGGATAAAAAAACTCTCTAAAAAAGAAAAAGAAGAGCTTATTTTAAATAAATAAAAAATAATGTGTATTATTATAGAAAAAAGGGGCAGATTTGCTTGACAAATCTGTCCCTTTGTGGTATCATTTTTTTATCTGGTAGATGCTTTTGTGACTGACGGAAGTGTGGGGTTTACCACATGGAGCAAAAGCAAATTTTGCCGACCGTCTGGGCAGTTTTACCTTTATTAATCGGGTAGGACTGCTATTTTTAACTTATAAGGCAAAAAAATAGAAAGCGAGGCAGAGAAAAATGGCTAAAAAAGTGGCAATAATTATGGGTAGCGACAGTGATTTACCTGTAGTTGAAAAAGCTATAAACACGATAAAAGAATACGGTGTTGAAGCAGAGGTTCATGTTTATTCTGCTCACAGAACACCAAAAGAAACTTCGGAGTTTGTTAAAAACGCAAAAGAAAACGGGTTTGGTGTTATTATTGCAGCAGCAGGTATGGCTGCACATTTAGCAGGTGCAATTGCAGCCAATACAGTTTTACCTGTTATAGGAATTCCAATTAAAGCTAAAGTGTTAGACGGTATTGATGCTCTTTTGTCAACCGTTCAGATGCCATCGGGTATACCCGTTGCAACTGTTGCGATTGATGGTGCAGTTAATGCCGCTTTGTTGTCTTTAGAGATTTTGGCACTTTCTGATGAAGCACTTTATGAAAAACTGCAAGATGCCAGAGTAAAAGGCACAGAAAAAGTATTGGCAAAAAATAAAGAAATTGAAGAAAAATATAACAAATAAAGGAGATAAAGACTATGGCAACTTATATTAACGAACCATCACATACCTTTAATGAGTATCTTATTATTCCGGGATATTCTTCAAGCGAATGTGTACCACAGAATGTATCACTTAAAACACCACTTGTAAAGTTTAAAAAAGGTGAAACACCGGCTATTACAATGAACATACCTATGGTTTCTGCAATTATGCAGTCAGTATCAGGCGACAGACTTGCAGTAGCACTTGCAAAAGAGGGTGGCGTTTCATTTATATATGGTTCACAGTCTGTTGAAGATGAAGCAAAAATGGTTGCAAAAGCAAAAGCTTATAAAGCAGGTTTTGTTAAAAGCGAATCAAATATAAAACCTGATATGACATTAAAAGACATTTTGGACCTTAAAGAAAAAACAGGTCATTCAACTGTTGCAGTTACTGATAACGGTAAGTCTGACGGTAAGCTTTTAGGTATTGTAACAGGCAGAGATTACAGGGTAAGCCGTATGTCTCCTGATGTGAAGGTTTCAGAATTTATGACACCTATCGAAAAACTTGTTGTAGCAAAAGAGGGAACAACCTTAAAAGAAGCTAATGACATTATCTGGGATCATAAATTAAACTCACTTCCTATAATTGATGATGACGGAAACCTTTTATATTTTGTTTTCAGAAAAGACTATGAAAATCACAAAAACAATCCTAACGAAATTTTGGACAAGGATAAAAGATATGTTGTTGGTGCAGGTATCAACACAAGAGACTATAAAGAAAGAGTTCCTGCTTTGATTGAAGCCGGTGCGGATGTTTTGTGTATTGACTCATCTGAAGGTTTTTCCGAGTGGCAGAAACTCACAATAGACTATATCCGTGAAAACTATGGCGACAGCGTAAAAGTTGGTGCAGGTAATGTAGTAGATAAAGACGGATTTTTATACTTAGCAGAGTGTGGGGCTGACTTTGTAAAGGTAGGTATCGGCGGTGGTTCAATCTGTATCACAAGAGAAACCAAGGGTATTGGCAGAGGTCAGGCAACAGCACTCATTGAAGTATGTAAGGCAAGAGACGAATATTATGAAAAAACAGGTATTTATGTTCCTGTATGTTCTGACGGCGGTATCGTTCATGACCATCATATAACACTTGCACTCGCAATGGGCGCAGACTTTGTAATGCTTGGAAGATACTTCGCAAGATTTGACGAAAGCCCTACAGAAAAAGTAATAATTAACGGAAGTTATGTTAAAGAATACTGGGGCGAAGGCTCTAACCGTGCAAGAAACTGGCAGAGATATGACCTTGGCGGAGATAAAAAACTTTCATTTGAAGAAGGCCTTGACTCTTATGTTCCTTATGCCGGTGCATTAAAAGACAATGTTCAGAAAACATTAAGCAAGGTTAAATCAACAATGTGCAACTGTGGAGCTTTAACAATACCTGATCTTCAGAAGAATGCAAAAATCACATTGGTTTCTGCAACAAGTATTGTTGAGGGCGGAGCACACGATGTAATTCAAAAAGATAGCTCAAGAGCAAATAAATAACATCAAGTAACGGAGGTAACAATGGGCGGTTTTTTCGGAGTAGTCAGTAAACACGATGCTATAGGCGATGTGTTTTTCGGCACAGACTATCATTCACATTTAGGAACAAAAAGCGGTGGAATGGCTGCATACAATAAAGAAGTTGGTCTTCAAAGAGATATTCATAATATTTCAAACACCCCTTTCAGGACTAAATTCCAGAATATATTTGAAGAAATGCAGGGAGGTTCTGCAATAGGATGTATCAACGATACAGATCCTCAGCCACTTTTAATTCGTTCCAATATGGGCACATACGCAATTTGCATAATCGGACTTGTAAACAACAAAGAAAAACTGATTGAAAAATACTTGTCAGATGGCGGACATTTCAGTGCAATGACAGGCGGAGCAGTAAGTTCAACCGAACTTATAGCAGCTCTTATAAACACAAAAGGTGATTTCATTTCCGGAATCGAGTTTGTGCAAAGCGTGATTATAGGAACAGCATCAATTTTAATTTTAAAAGATGACGGCAGCATTATTGTATCAAGAGACAAACACGGAAGACTTCCTGTTTTGATAGGCAAAAATGATGACGGATACTGTGTTTCGTTTGAATCATTTGCATACAAAAAATTAGGCTACGATGATGAAAAAGAATTAGGCCCAGGAGAAGTCGTAGAACTTACTAAAGACAGCTTAACTGTTTTAAAAGAGCCGGGCAACGAAATGAAAATCTGTGCATTCTTGTGGTCATACTTTGGTTATCCTACATCAAATTACGAGGGTATTAATGTTGAAGTAATGAGATGTAAAAATGGCGAAATTATGGCAGAGAATGACAAAAAAAGCAAAAATGCAAAAGATATTGATTATGTAAGCGGAGTACCTGATTCAGGTACACCACACGCAATCGGCTATGCAAATAAAAGCAGAGTACCTTTTGCAAGACCTTTTATAAAATATACACCAACATGGCAAAGAAGTTTTCTGCCGGGAAGTCAAAAAGACAGAAATAAAGTTGCCGAAATGAAACAAATACCTATACATGAACTCATTAAAGATAAAAAGCTTTTGTTTGTGGATGATTCAATAGTTCGAGGAACACAGCTTAAAGAAACTGTAGATTTTCTTTATGACAATGGCGCTAAAGAAGTTCATATGCGTTCGGCTTGTCCACCAATTATGTATGGATGTAAATATTTAAACTTCTCAAGAGCAACAAGTGATATGGAACTTTTAGCAAGACGAATTATTGTAGAGCTTGAGGGAGAAGAGGGACTGAAATATATTGACGAATATATGGAATCAAATACAAAAAGAGGTAAAAATTTAAGAAAAGCAATTTGTGAAAAGTTTAACTTTGCATCACTTGAGTTTCAGTCGTTAGATGGAATTGTAAAGGCAATCGGGCTTGATAAATGTAAGCTTTGCACTTATTGCTGGGACGGGAAGGAGTAAAAAATATGAATATGACATCAAAATCAGACAGTTATGCAGCGGCAGGTGTTGATATAACTGCAGGTTATAAAGCAGTAGAGCTTATGAAGAGCCATATTGCAAAAACAATGACAAAAGGAGTAGTCTCAGATGTAGGCGGGTTTGGCGGTCTGTTTGAGCTTGACCTTGAAAACATCAAAAAGCCTGTTTTGGTTAGCGGAACAGACGGAGTTGGCACAAAACTTAAAATGGCATTTTTAATGGACAAGCATGATACAGTTGGTATAGACTGCGTTGCTATGTGCGTTAATGATGTTATCTGCTGCGGTGCAAAACCACTCTTTTTCCTTGACTATATTGCATGTGGTAAAAACATTCCTGAAAAAATCGCATCAATAGTAAAAGGTGTAGCAGATGGCTGTGTTATGTCAGAGGCTTCATTAATCGGCGGCGAAACTGCAGAAATGCCGGGCTTTTACCCAATAGATGAATATGATTTGGCAGGTTTTTGCGTTGGCGTAGTTGATAAAGATAAAATTGTTGACAATAAAAAGATAAAAGAGGGAGATACAGTTATTGCGCTCCCATCAAGCGGTGTTCATTCAAACGGTTTTTCTTTGGTGAGAAAAGTTTTCGATGTTGAAAATGCTGACATTAAAACTCCAAATGAATTTTTGGGTGGCAAAAGCATCGGTGAAACACTTTTAACACCAACCAAAATTTATGTAAAACCAATGAATGCGCTTTTTAAAGAAGTTGAAGTTAAAGCAGTTTCCCATATTACAGGCGGCGGCTTTTATGAAAACATTCCAAGAAGTATTCCTAAAGGCTTTTCAGCTAAAATCAATAAAAAAGATGTAAAAGTACTTCCTATTTTTGAACTTATTCAAAAGACAGGTGATATTTCCAAAAGAGATATGTTTAACACCTTTAATATGGGTGTTGGTATGAGCATCGTTGTTCCAAAAGAAGATGAAGAAAAAGCATTAAACATCTTAAAAGCAAACGGTGAAGATGCTTATGTTATAGGTGAAATCGTTTCAGGTGGAGAGGGAATTATATTATGCGACTGATTAAAACTGCGGTTATGGTATCAGGCGGCGGAACAAATCTTCAGGCAATAATTGATGCTAAAGAAAAAGGCATTATAAAAAATGCCGATATTTGTTTGGTTCTTTCCAACAAAGAAGACGCTTACGCTTTGCAAAGAGCCAAAAACCATAATATAAAAACTGCAGTCGTTTTAAAAAATGACAATAAAGAAACTTTTGAAGACAGGCTTATTTCTGTTTTGGAAGAAAATGAAATTGAACTGATTGTCCTTGCAGGGTTTATGGCTATTTTAAGCGAGAAGTTTACAAACAGATTTAAAGACAGAATTATTAATGTTCATCCGTCTTTAATTCCGTCGTTTTGCGGAGAAGGGTTTTATGGTCTTAAAGTGCACGAGGCTGCCCTTTCTTACGGAGTTAAGGTAACAGGTGCGACAGTGCATTTTGTAAATGAAATAACAGACGGTGGTGCCATTATTCTTCAAAAGGCGGTTAATATCGAAGAGGGTGATACTGCCGAAGTGCTGCAAAAGAGGGTAATGGAACAGGCGGAATGGAAGATTCTTCCGGAGGCTGTGGAGCTTTTTTGCGCAGACAGGCTTGCTATAAACGGCAGAAGGGTTGTCATTTTTTAAGAGGTTGATACCAATGAAAATAATAGACTTTCATAATCATATCTTTCCCGCAAAAGTTGCCGGTAAGGTAGTAGAGCAGTTAGGCGATTACTATCATTACAAGGTAAACGGAACAGGCGAGGTTGATAATCTTATTAAGATGTCTGAAAAAGCCGGTATGTATAA
>JAZSNJ010000088.1:0-9244 GCA_045536355.1 Clostridia bacterium
CCTTCGCCAGATACATCACGTGTCAAAGATGGATTTTCTGATTTTCTTGAAATCTTGTCAATCTCGTCAATATAAATAATACCCTTTTCGGCTTTTTTAATATCATAATCAGCAGCCTGAATAAGTTTAAGCAAAATGTTTTCAACATCTTCGCCAACATAACCTGCCTCAGTGAGACTTGTTGCATCTGCAATGGCAAAAGGAACATCCAAAATTTTAGCAAGTGTAGATGCAAGTAGCGTTTTACCTGAACCTGTTGGGCCTAAAATTAAGATGTTACTTTTTTGAATTTCAACATCATCTTCCACTTTAGAATTTATTCTTTTATAGTGGTTATATACTGCTACCGATAAAGCCTTTTTTGCTTTTTCCTGTCCTATTACATAGTCAGACAAAACCTCATTTATCTCCTGAGGTTTTGGAACTGAGTCAGGCTCTAGCTCTTTGGTGTTTGTAAGTATAGGCTCTTCATCGTCAAAAACAATATCGGCACATATTTCAACACATTCGTTACAGATGTAAACATTAGGACCTGCGATTAATCTTTCAACCTGGTCCTGCGTTTTACCGCAAAATGAACATCTGACTTTGTTTGTTTCGTCTTTAGGCATAACTTACTCCTAACTTTTTTATTACTATCTGTTGGTGATAACCTTGTCAATAAGACCATAGTCAAGTGCCTCGGTGGCTGACATAAAGTTATCTCTTTCAGTATCTTTTTCTATAACCTCTAAAGGTTTATTACATCTTTCACTTAAGATAGTATTTAAGTTTTTCTTTATTTTTAAAATTCTGTCTGCATGGATTTTGATATCGGTTGCCTGGCCCTGCATTCCGCCGAGTGGCTGATGAATCATAATTTCGCTGTTTGGAAGTGCAAATCTTTTGCCCTTTGCTCCTGCTGCGAGTAAAAATGCACCCATTGATGCAGCCATACCAACACAAATTGTTGATACATCACACTTAATATACTGCATAGTATCATAAATCGCCATACCTGCTGTGATTGAACCGCCGGGGCTGTTGATATAAAGACTTATATCTTTATCAGGGTCAGTTGCCTCCAAAAACAAAAGCTGTGCTACTACCAAACTTGCAGTAGTATCATTTACTTCTTCACCTAAAAATATAATTCTGTCATTTAAAAGTCTTGAATAGATATCATAAGACCTTTCGCCTCTGCTTGTTTGTTCTACTACTACGGGTACTAAACTCATATATATCGCCTAACCTTTCTTTTTTAAGTTTAGTTTTTACGACGGAAGCACTTTCATGTGCTTCCGTCAATTTTAAATTATTTATCTTCTTTTTTTGTTGTTGCTTTTTTAGTAGTTGTTGTTTTTTTAGCTGTAGTCGTCTTTTTTGCTGTTGTTGTAGTCTTTTTAGTTGTTGTTTTTGCCCCGGTTTCCTTTTTAGCTGTTGTTGTCTTTTTGGTTGTTGTAGTCTTTTTTGCTGTTGTTTCTTTTTTAGCTGTTTCCTTTTTCTTTTCTACAAGTGTTGCTTTTGACAACAAAAGGTCTAAAGTTTTTTCAATAACAAGGTCTTTTTTAACATTTTCAAGGTCTTCTTCTCTCAAGATTTCTTTAATCTTTGAAAGTTCCATATTGTATGATTTAGCCATTTCTTCAAGTTTTGCCTCGAGCTGTTTATCTGTTACTTTAACTTTTTCAAGCTCTGCAACTTTTTCGAGAGCAAGTGTGCTCTTAACAGCATTTTCAGCCTGTGGCTTAAACTGAGTTTTTAAATCTTCATCAGTCATACCTGTGTACTGTTTATACATATCAATGCTCATACCCTGCTGATAAAGACGCATTTCAAAATCTTTGATTAAGCTTTCTGTTCTTGATTCAATCATACCGTTTGGAATGTCAGCCTTAAGACCTTTAACTAAAGTTTCTACAAGGTCATTTTCCATTTCTGCTTTTGCACGGTTTTTATTTCTTTCTGTGAATTTCTTTTTAATATCAGCTGTAAGTTCTTTTAATGTGTCAAATTCACTTACATCTTTTGCAAATTCATCATCAAGTTCAGGAAGTTCTTTGAACTTAATCTGGTTAACTTTTACTTTAAATGTAGCGTCTTTGCCCTTTAATTCTTCTGCCTGATAATCTTTAGGGAATTTAACATTTACTTCAATTTCAGAACCTGCTTTAGCGCCTACAATCTGGTCTTCAAAACCTGGGATAAATGCGCCTGAACCAATTTCTAATTCGTGGTTTTCTGCTTTTCCGCCATCGAAGGCTTTACCGTCTACAAAACCTTCAAAGTCAATAACTGCGATATCGCCTTTCTGAACAGGTCTGTCTTCAACTGTAATCATTCTTGAGTTTCTGTCGCGAAGTCTTTCAATTTCAGCATCAACATCTGCTTTTGCAACAGGATATTTCTTTTCTTCAACTTCAATACCTTCGTATGAAGAAATCTTAACTTCAGGTTCAACATCAACCTTAACTGTTAAAACAAGATCTTTACCTCCGCCTATTTCTTTAATGTCAACATCAGGTCTGTCAACAGGTTTTAAGTCGAGTTCTTTAACTGCATCAGTATAGCTTTCAGGGAATGCAAAGTTAATTGCATCATCATAGAAGATTGCTTCTGAATAAATCTTTTCAATATACTTTCTTGGAGCTTTACCCTTTCTGAAGCCCGGAATGTTAATTTTCTTTACATTTTTTATGTATGATTTTTGCATAGCTGCCTCAAATTTATCTGCAGGCACGCTCATTTCAAATTCTACTGTATAACCTTTCTTTTTAATAAGTTTTGCACTCATTTTCAATTCCTCCAATTAATTAAATTTTATCTTATTTGTGTGGGTGTGAAATTTAAGTAATCACAAGAAGTTAACTTATATTCAACACCGTCTATAACCTCATTTACTGCCTTTTGATGACCGCTTGCATGTAAATGCCCGTAAACACAGGTTTTAACATCATATTTTTTAAAAAGCTCTGAAAACTTATCTATCACTTTGCCATTTTCCAAAAACGGCGGGTAATGAACCATCGAGATTATTTCCTTGCCTGTTTTTTTACCCTCACTTAATGATATATCAAGCCTTATAAGCTCTCTTTCACGGTATTTTTCTTCAACCGAGAAGTCATATCCCTTTGCAGAACATATAACATAATCTTCAAACTCAAATGCACTGTTGTGAAGTATCTTTATTGAATTAAACCCGTTTTCATCTAAAAAATTATTAAGTTTTTTAATCGTTTCCCACCAGTAATCGTGGTTACCCTTTGAAATAAGCTTTATTCCGTTAAGAGAGTCGATATACTCAAAATCTGCTTTGGCATCTTTAACATAAGTTGCCCAGGAAACATCACCTGCTATTAAAACAAGGTCAGTTTCTTCTACTGTATGATTCCAGTTATATCTCATTTTCTCTTCGTATTCTTGCCACAAATTGCCAAATTTATTCATTGGCTTTTCTGATTCAAAGGATAAATGCAAATCTGAGAGAGCATATATTGACATTATATCAATTCCTTTTAAACTTAAAGTCTCAAAAATTCTCTTACTACCTGTTCTAGTTCATCTTTTTCACAGGTTATATCAAATAACACAGTTTTATTTTTAAGTTCTTTTAAAGACTGTGGTATGCTTTCGCCTGAAAGTGTTTCAAGCTCTGCTAAAATTTCAAACTCGTCTTTATCTTTTGCATACTTTTCATCAGCCTTAATTGCAGAAAGTACGCTCTTTGAAAACTTAAACGGACTTGCGGTAGATGCAATAACTGTTTTTGTTTGGTCCCCTGTTTTTTCTTTATACTTATCGTATACCGAATATGCAACAGCAGTATGAGTATCTAATACATAATTCTTTTCTTCAAAGACTTTTTTAATAGTTTCTTTGGTCTGTATATCCGTTGCAAAGTCCGCACAGAAGATTTCCTTAATCTTTTGTTTTATATCATCATTTACTTCGTATTTGCCATCAGCCGACAATTTTTCCATATATCCTTTGATTTCTTCGGTGTCGCATCCGCTTAGGTCATACAAAAACCTTTCAAGGTTGCTTGAAATCAAAATATCCATTGACGGTGAAATGGTAAGCTTAAAGTCTCTGTTTTTATCATAGATGCCTGTATTTATAAAATCTGTCAATACATTGTTTTCATTTGATGCACATATAAATTTATTTACAGGAAGACCCATTTTAAAAGCATAATATGCAGCCAAAATGTTGCCAAAGTTGCCGGTTGGAACAACAATATTAATTTTGTCGCCTAAATTAATTTCACCTGCTTGTAACATATCGCAGTATGCAGAAATGTAATATACAATCTGTGGCGCCAATCTTCCCCAGTTAATTGAGTTTGCAGAAGAAAATCTGAAATTGTGATTATCAATAAATTCTTCAAACTTTTTGTCTGTAAAAATCTTTTTAACACCTGTCTGAGCATCATCAAAATTTCCGTTAACAGCAGTTACATTTACATTGTTACCTGTTTGTGTTATCATCTGAAGACGCTGAATTTTACTTACGCCCTCGCTTGGGAAAAATACGCTTATTCTTGTTCCCTCAACATCTTTAAAGCCCTCAAGCGCTGCTTTTCCTGTATCACCTGATGTTGCAACCAAGATAACTATTTCTTTGTTTATTCCCTCTTTTTTTAATGATGTAACCAAAAAGTAAGGCAAAATCTGAAGCGCCATATCTTTAAACGCACAGGTTGGACCATGCCAAAGTTCTAAAATATATCTTTCCCTATCAAGCTTATATAAAGGAGCAATATCCTCTGACCCGAATTTTTCTTTTGTGTAAGCGCTTGTTACACAATTTAAAAGTTCTGCTTCTGAAAAGTCAGTTAAAAATTTGCCAAGTATAAATTCTGCTCTTTTTACATAGGACTTATCCTTTAATTCATTAATATCATTTAATGAGATTTCAGGAATGCTCTCCGGCACAAAAAGACCGCCCTCGGGTGATAAGCCTTTAATAATGGCCTGACCTGAAGTATAAGCAATATTTTTATCTCTGGTGCTGTTGTAAATCATCACAGTCCTCCTATTATAAATGGTTTCATTGTAGTATACTCCAAAAACACCAAAAAATCAAGTGTTTTTTAATATTTCCTGCCTTTTAAAGCACCTATTGATAATTTTTTTACTGTATGATACAATAAACAAAAACAAAGGAGGTAAAATTATATGGCTTTTGACTCATCGGTTGTTTCTTTATTTGTTAAAGAAGCAAAAAGTATAATTGGTGCAAAAATTGAAAAAATACATCAGCCTCAAAAGGATGAGCTGTATATTTTACTTCATACAAAAGAGGGTAACAAAAAGCTTTATATAAGCGCAAATCCAAGCTATCCGAGGATTTTTTTAACTGACTCTAAGTTTGAAAACCCCGATGTTCCCCCTATGTTTTGTATGCTCCTTAGAAAACTTTTGACTTCGGGCAAAATTACTGATATTTATCAGGTTGATTTTGAAAGAATTATTAAAATACAAATTGAAAGCTATGACGATTTGGGCGACCTTGTTAAAAGATATTTAATTGTTGAGCTTATGGGTAAGCACTCAAATATCATTTTAACTGACAGTAACGAAAAAATTATTGACTCGATTAAAAGAATAGATATTTCAACAAGCTCGGTAAGGCAGATTTTACCATCCCTTACCTATAAACTTCCTCTTATGCAGGAGGGAAAGGTAAAACCATTTACGCAAAATGCACATCTTATTACAGGTAATTCCGGAGATTTAGCAAAACGCATTTTAGAAAAGTTTTACGGAATAAGTAAGCTTACTGCCAATGAAATTGAATATTTGGCAGAATTTTCAGGTGTAGAAATAGCAGTTAAAACAGTTTTTTCAAAACTCGAAAACAAAGATTTTTGCCCCTCAATTATTTATGATAAAAACAACAAATTAGTTGATTTTTCGGCCATTAAAATAACCCAGTTTGATAAAGATTTTCATATTGAAACAAATGAGTCAATCTCATATGTAATCGAAAAGTTTTATAAAGAAAAGGCAATGAGCTTAAGGCTTAACACCTCATCATATAACCTTTTAAAGCTTGTTAACAACAACATTGACAGATGCAATAAAAAATTAGGAATTTTTCAAAAACAGCTTTTGGATTCAGCTAAAAGAGATAAATTTAAAGAGTATGGAGAATTAATTACCGCAAACCTTTATAAAGCAACTGAAAATACTGACAGTTTAACTGTTACAAACTATTTTGATGAAGAGCTAAAGGAAATTAAAATACCGCTTGATAGCACCATATCACCCCAAAAAAATGCACAAAGATATTTTGCAAAATATAATAAAGCGAAAATGGCAGAATCCCAGGCAAACATACAGATAAAAAGAACAACAAAAGAGCTTTTGTATTTAGAGTCTGTGTTAGACGAAATAATGCGTGTTTCATCTTTAGATGATATTAAAGAAATCAAGGAAGAATTAACAGAACAAGGCTATATAACTGCACCTGTAAATCCTAAAAAGAAAAAAGCCGTAATATCACAACCAAGAAAGGTTGAAATTGACGGATTTACTGTTTATGTAGGCAAAAACAATAAACAAAACGATTATTTAACCTTAAAACTTGCAAAGCAGAACGATATATGGCTTCACACCAAAAACATCCCCGGCTCTCATGTTATAATTTCGAAACCTCTTGATAAAGACATTCCTGATGAAATCATTTTAGAGGCAGCAAAACTTGCATCGTTAAACTCCAAAGCAAAAGGAATGGCAAAAACTCCTGTTGACTATACATTGGTTAAAAATGTAAAAAAACCATCCGGAGCAAAGCCCGGAATGGTTATCTACGATAATTATAATACTATTTATATCGGCTGAGTTTTTTAAATTCTTTAAAATAACTGCCAAAGTCTATATTTGCTATCTTTACTCCTTTATAAAGTTTATAAAGGGTTGAGATAGCATTTTTTAGCGGCTCTGCCTCAACACCATTTTTGATTGAAAGGTATGCCTCTAAGTACGCCGATAAATGGTCGCATATTCTGATTAATTTCCCGTCAATTGGATTAAACTCGTCTTTGTTGTAAGTACTCAATAGCGCTTTTGGTGGTACAATTTCTATTTTGCCCTTATTAATTATTCTTGCCTCAAATTCATCGGTTGTATAATATGTGAGCTCCTCATGCCAACTTTTTGGCACTAAAGGATAAACAACCTCGTGCATTTTGTTATCTTCTATTGATTTTATTATTTTGTCAAGGCCGTCTATTCCCTTTTTTACAGGTGAAATTATATCCCTTGTCAAAACTTCTGGCAAGTCGTGAAACAGTCCGCCGAAAAACGCATTTTGTGCCTTTTTAGGGCATGATTCAAGCTCTAAAGAGAAAAGATATGAAAGTATTGCAACAACAAATGTATGCCCCATTACAGAGGTTTCAGGCATTCTTGCGGTTGCAGTCCACCTTTGCTGAAAGCGAAGCTGACCTATTAAATTCAAAAAGTCAGAAATCTCAGGATTTTGTATAAAGTATTCTTTGCCCCAAAAATCTTCGCAGGTAGAAAGACTGTCATAAACTTCCTTTTTGGTCTTTTCTATTTTATACATTGTTTTGTTCATGGGATAGATTATGTCAAACTCCCACTTTGTTGCAAGATAATGTGCATATTCTATTATTATTTTTTCTTTTTTGCTGTAATTATCATCAAAAAAGTATTTTTCCATTCTATCAAAAAGACTGCCTTTAACAGGTAAAAGGTCTTTTTTAAGTTCAGATAAAACCCATGTGTTTATTTCTTCACCCATCTCGCTTTTCATTTTGTGGTATACGGGTGGCTTTATGTCGGTAATTATAACCCTGTGCAAAAACTCAAAGATAATGCCCTCAATAAGCTTATTAAAATCAACTTCCCCGCCTGTATCTTTTTCGCACTTTGCCAAAGCATAGGCATAAAAGGTCTTGTGTGCCTGTTTGTCAATTTCAGAAAACCCTGCAAAAGGCCTTATATGGTCATTCCACCTTTGGATAACGGTAGATGTATGTATTAAAGAAATAAGATTACTGCTTACCATTTGTTTTCTTCCTTTATTAAGATTTGTTAAGGTTATTTTATCACTATGCACCAAATATTGCAATAATTAATTAAATATGATAAAATATTTAAGGTGATATTAATGCTTACTAAAAAGCAAACTGAATTTTTAAATAAACTTAATAGCTTTATAGATAAAAACGGTTTTGTTCCAACCGTTCGTGAACTTTGCGATTTTTTAAATTTATCCTCACCTGCAACTGTTCATTCATATCTTAAGATTTTAGAAAGTAAAGGCTATATTACAAGGGATAAAAACAAAGCAAGAAGTATTGTAACAGATAAGGTAACAAAAACTGTTTCTGTGCCTGTTATAGGCACTGTTACAGCTGGTGTACCCATTTTGGCTTATGAAAATATTGAAGGGTATCTTCCTGTATCTGATGATATTGCAAAGGGACGAGAACTTTTTATTTTAAAAGTAAAAGGTGATTCTATGATTGGCAAAGGCATATTTGACGGGGATAAATTAATTGTTAAAAAAACGCCTGACGCTAATGTGGGAGACACGGTTGTAGCACTAATTGATGACAGTGCAACAGTTAAAACCTTAAAAAAGGAAAACGGTAAAATAATTTTAATGCCCGAAAACCCAAATTACCAGCCAATCGTTTCGGATAGTGTTGTGATTTTAGGCGTTGCTGTAGGGCTTTACAGGGAGTTTTAATATGAAAGTTTTTGATTTTTACATACCTATTTATAATAGCCTCGAAAATGTAACCCCTCTTAAAAAAGACTGTGGTATTCTTTGCGGTGGAATTTGTTGTAAAGACGGGGAAGAAAAAACAGGTATGCTCTTGTTCCCCTTTGAGGAAAAAATGCTTATTAATGAAGATTACGAAATAGAAGACTCAAACTGCGAATACGGAGAATCCCAAAAGGCAAAAATCCTTTTTTGTAAAGGGGAATGTAACAGAAAGTTTAGGCCCCTTGCCTGTAGAATTTTCCCTCTTGTTCCATATAAAAAAGAGGGAAAACCTTTAAAGCTGATAATGAATCCTCTGGCAAAGGGAATGTGCCCTTTGGCAAGAAGTTTAGAAGTGGAACAGCTAGAACCGATTTTTGTTAAAAATGTATATAAGGCAATGAACAGAATTTTAAAACTAAAAGACGGGGAAGATTACATAAAGATGTTAACCGAAATATCCGATGACTACTTAAAATTTCAATAATAAAAAAGACTGTAAATTTTTACAGTCTTTTTTTAT
>JAZSNJ010000027.1:0-4293 GCA_045536355.1 Clostridia bacterium
AGAAAAGCACCCATCAGGGTGCTTTTTGCTATCTTATATCTTGGGTTATTTTTGCAGGTGGAAGTATAAGTTCTTCCGGATTTTCCAGAATTCTTTTTAATTTTTTAAATGCTGCGGCGTAATAGTGGCCATCGCAAATTCTTTCATCACACACAAATGTAAAATCAATATATCTGCGCTTTTCTGCTACGCCTTCTTTGTTTAAAACATACTCTGTTCTCTTTTTGCCCATAGCAACAAAAACAGGAAGATTACCAAAATTATAAAGATGATGGTAAATAGGAGGCATTCCGAGTGATCCCATATTAGTTATAAACATAGACCCGTGGAACGGACTAAGTTTAGTTAAAAATCTTGGAAGCAGACCAAAATAATCCAAAAGTCTGAAAACCCATACAACAAACTTTAAAAACACTCCTGGTAGAGCAACTAAAATTCTTGCTGCAAGGTCCATAGCGTTCTGGTCCCCGCTTTGTTTGTTCTTAGCAATTTCTTCATCAAGCTGTTTGTAAATTGTCTCCAAACTGTCTTCAGGAGATGCTGTGATTTTTAAAACTGTTTCAGGAGCATTTAATTTTAACTCCTTTTTAACTGTAAGGCAAATTTCAATATTTTTTCTTGCATAAAGCCTTTGTCCTCTGATATAACGGTTAATTCCGGGAAGCTGAGAAATAACCCTCACATATGCTGCCATAAAAATATGCATCATGCCAAGGCCTTTCATTCCTGCTTCTCTTTTTTCTCTGATTAACTGTTCGCACTTTTCGATATCAACGGTTGCCGAAAATGTATTTGATGCCCCGCTACGGGTTGGCATAATAAAGGGCGAAACCTGATTCATAGGGATTTCGCTCCAGATTCTTCTGCCTTCTCTAAAGTTCATAAATAAATACCCCACTCTTTTTTCATATAATGCAATTTTATCACATTTTTCGACAAAATACAAGAAAAAGATTATATCTTGAAAAGTAGAATATAATATGATATACTTATTTAAATATGAGTATACAAGGGAGTGCTTTTAATGTCTGATATATCAAGGGTTGATAAAAATTTTGAAGTAAAAACCAACATCAAAAAAGATGACATTAAATTTTATAATATAGACGAGTTTCCTTTTAAAATATATGGTATATTTAAGAGGGACGGTAAATACCGCAGATTGCCTGAAGATGTGGCTAAAAAGGTAAGCGAGGGTGTGTATGCTTCACATAACAGGACAGCAGGGGGCAGGGTGCGCTTTGTGACAGACAGCAGTTACATAGCTATATCAGTTAAAATGGATACTGTTTGTAAAATGCCTCATATGCCTTGGACAGGCTCAGCAGGATTTGACATTTATTCTGACAATGTCTTTTCAGGTACCTTTGTTCCGCCTTTTGACCTTGAAGACGAGTATGAAAGCTTGATTACGCTTGGTGAAAACTCATTGAGAGAAATAACAATAAATTTTCCTTTATACAGTGGTGTTAAACAGCTTTATATAGGTCTTCAGGAAGATGCTGTTTTGCAGGAAAGCACTCCGTATAAAAACCAAAAGCCTGTAGTATATTATGGTTCTTCGATTACCCAGGGCGGGTGCGCGTCAAGACCGGGTATGAGTTATCAGGAGATTGTTTCAAGGAAATTAAATATTGATTATGTTAATTTGGGCTTTTCAGGGAATGCCAAGGCAGAAGATGAAATTATAAATTACATAAAAGGTCTTGAAATGTCAGCCTTTGTGTTGGATTATGACCATAATGCACCAACCACAGAACATCTTTTAAATACTCACGAAAAGATGTTTAAAGCAATAAGGAACGAAAATCCCGACCTTCCCATTATCATTATGCCAAGGCCTAAATTTAATCTTACCCAGGTAGAGCAGGAAAGAGCGGAAATAATTAAGAATACATATAATAATGCAATATTAAAAGGCGATAAAAATGTGTATTTCATAAGCGGAAGAAAGCTTTGCAGTCTTTGCGAAGATGAGGGAACGGTAGACAGATGCCATCCAACAGATTTTGGCTTTCAATCTATGGCAAATGCCTTATGTGAGACAATTAAAAATATTTTATAAAATAAAGCGGGGGGAATTAAATTATGAGAATGCGATTAAAAGACGGAAAGAAAAAAGTACTTACCTTAAGCTATGATGACGGAGTAATTCAGGACAAAAGATTAGTTGAAATCTTGGATAAAAATGGCCTTAAATGCACATTTAACATTAACACAGGCAGGTATTCAGAAGGCAAAGAAGACCCTGATTGGGGAACTATGACTAAAGAATCTGCAATTAAGCTTTTTAAAAATTCAGGCCACGAGGTTGCAGTTCATACTCTTACTCATCCGTTTTTAGAAAGAATTGATACTGTCGAGATGATGAAAGAAATATTAGAAGACAGAAAAAACATAGAAAAAGATTACGGTGTAATTGCAAGGGGAATGGCATATCCTTACGGCACATACAACGATACTGTGGTAGATGTTATTAAAAAATGCGGAATTTGCTATTCAAGAACCACCCTTTCTACAAATAATTTTAATTTTCCTCAAAACTGGCTTTTGCTTAATCCAACCTGCCATCACAACTCGGAAAAACTTGACAAACTGGCAGAGCATTTTGTTGAAAAACCTGCTTATGCCGGTTGGGCAGAAATGTTTTATCTCTGGGGACACAGTTATGAGTTTGATATGAACGATAACTGGAGTGTAATCGAGAAATTTGCAAAATATACAGGCGGACATGACCATATCTGGTATGCAACAAACATAGAAGTTTACGATTATGTTCAGGCTTATAAAAATTTGCAAACCAGTGTTGACAAAAAGCTTATTCACAATCCGTCAAGTCTGGATGTATGGTTTGAGTTGGACGGAGAAGAGCTTATGATAAAAGGCGGAGAAACATTATCATTGTAAAGGTGATTGAATTGGCAAATTTTAAAACAAACGCAATGAGGATTTTAGACTCAAATAAAATAAAATATGAAGTTCACACCTATGATGCGGACGGCGATTTTGACGGAAAGTCTGTAGCAAACAAGATAGGTAAAAATCCAAGTCAGGTTTTTAAAACCTTGGTTACTGTTGCGCCTACAAAAAACTATTATGTTTTTGTTGTTCCTGTATTAAACGAACTGGATTTAAAGCTTTGTGCTAAATCCGTAAGTGAAAAAAGTGTCCAAATGATTGCGGTTAAAGACATAAATAAGGTAACAGGCTATATAAGGGGAGGTTGTTCTCCCATCGGTATGAAAAAGCAGTATGTTACAGTTATCGATGAATGTTGCAAAGAACACAATACAATTATTTTCAGCGCAGGAAAGATTGGTTATCAGGTTGAACTAAACCCTTTGGACTTAATTAATTTGACAGGCGCAAAAACAGATAAGATAATAATGAAATAAATATTTTTATTGACATGATTTTTCCTATATTGTATAATTATATCATAAACAGATAAGGAGGCATATATTATGAAAGAAACAAACAATGCATTACCATTGTTGCTTTTAGACAACAGCAGTATGATGTCAGTTTTAAATGAAGGAGAATTTAAGTGTTATAACTTAACCTTTGAAGAAGCAAAACATATTATTGAAGTACATAACGAGGAAGATATTTTAAGATGTTTTAACAACAGCGATATTGAAACAATTATCTTTGACTATCTTGGAATTGAAAGACGCAACTTTACTTATAAACATATCCGTAATATGCGTCCTAAGCAAGATGCTATTGTATTTAAACTTTACATAACTCCATCAAAGCAACAGCCTGTTATTCAAACTGATGACGGTGTTGAAGCTAAAAAGATACAAAATGTGTATGTATACTGTCAGCATTTAGTAAGAATATCATAAAAAATTAAAGGAATGGCGGAAGCCATTCCTTTTTTGTATAAAAAAACACCCACAAAAAGTGGGTGTAATTTTTTATCTCTTTGAGAACTGTCGAGGCGTATAGAAAATATGCCGGTGGCATATTTTTAGCCGAGAGTGGTGAACCTTTATGGTGAACCACCCACAGTTACAGCATCGGGGTAAAAAAACACCCACAAAAAGTGGGTGTAAATTTTTTTATCTCTTGCTGAACTGTGGAGCTCTTCTTGCGCCTTTTAAGCCGTATTTCTTTCTTTCTTTCATTCTTGGGTCTCTTGTTAAGAAACCTTCTGCTTTAAGTACAGTTCTGAAAGATTCGTCTGCTCCTAAAAGTGCTCTTGCAACACCGTGTCTGATAGCACCTGCCTGACCTGTAAAGCCACCGCCTGCAACATTAACCATTACATCAAACTTATTTAATGTA
>JAZSNJ010000119.1:0-2958 GCA_045536355.1 Clostridia bacterium
AATAGTACCAAAGTTTGCCTTTTTAGCAAGATTAATTGCGTTTAGTGTTTCTGTTAATGTGCCTATCTGGTTGGGCTTAATTAATATTGCATTTCCTGTTTTTTCGAGTATTCCTTTTTTAAGTCTTTCTGTATTGGTTACAAATAAGTCATCACCAACTAATTGAACTTTATCGCCGATTCTGTCAGTTAAAAGTTTAAAACCATCCCAGTCGTTTTCGGATAACGGGTCTTCTATAGAAAATATGGGGTAGTTTTTAGCTAAATTTTCCCAGTAAGAGCAAAGCTCATTACTTGTCATTGTTTTACCCGATTTTGGAAGACGGTATATTTTCCCGTCATACCATTCGCTTGATGCAGCGTCAATAGCTAGTGTAAAGTTTTCAATCATTTTATATCCGGCTCTTTCTACTGCAGTTATTATAAGGTCAAGTGCCTGTTCATCTCGTTCTAAATCAGGGGCAAAACCGCCTTCATCTCCAACAGCAGTTGAACCTTTTATAACTTTTTTAAGTGTGTGATAAACATTAACCGATGCTTCCATTCTTTCTTTAAAACTGTCAAATCCAACAGGGAAGAGCATAAATTCCTGAATGTCAATGTTGTTGTTTGCATGTGCACCACCGTTTAAAATGTTCATCATTGGTATAGGAAGTCTTGTGCCCTGAAGACCTCCTAAGTATCTGTAAAGAGGAATATTAAAATAGTTTGCCACAGCTTTTGCAGTGGCAAGGGATACGGCTAAGGTTGCATTTGCGCCAAGCTTTGACTTGTTTTTTGTTCCATCTTCCGTTATTAAAATACCGTCAATTTTTTGCTGGTCAAAAGCATCTTGCCCCACCAAAGAATTTTTAATTATTGTGTTTACATTTCCAACAGCCTTTAAAACGCCTTTGCCAAACAGTCTGTCGCCACCATCGCGAAGTTCGTATGCTTCAAATTCACCTGTTGACGCACCTGACGGAGCTTTAGCTTCACCTCTAGTTCCATCATTTAATGTTACAGTTGCAGAAACTGTAGGATTTCCTCTTGAATCAAACACCTCAACAGCACTTACATCTTTAATTATCATAATTTCACCTCAATAGGTATTATTAACCTTTAAAGTAAAGTTTATGCTTACTTTATACTTAATAAATTTAGTAGTTGAAATAAAGAACATGCTGTATAATAAAATTGTAGAATTTTGCAAACTATGAGTAAGAGGAGCATAAAACAAATGAAAGAAAAAATTTGTACAGTTGTTTCTTTGGTTTTAATAGCAGTAATAACTTTAAGCGTGTTTGTATCTGCATCAATTTTTACTGTGGATCAAATAGAAGAAGCAAGACAGGTTCAACCTTATGATGGTAAAGAAGATTATCCATTTGAAGAAGTAGAAGAACAAAGAAACAAAGCAGACGGCAATTCAAATAAATTTATGAGAACTTTTAAAGTTATTAAAAATGGCGTTAACGGTCTGACCAATGAAAATTTTGAATACAAGATGCCTCTCGTTCTTTTAAAAAAGTCATTTGACAAGTTAACTGGTATAGATATGACAACTTCGCAAGGCATACATTGCACAACAACATCAGTTGCGGATTTAGGTGATGGAAGACTTACATATATAGTTGATGATTTTAGTGAAGATGATGTTCAAAGCCTTATTGATTTTGGCAAAGAAACTGAACAACAAGGCAGGAACTTTCTTTTGTTCTGCATTCCTTACAAAACTACTGAAGATGATGAATTAAAATCGGGTGCGTTTAAAGATTTTTCTGTTGAGTTTGAAGAAAAATATAAAGATATGGTTGAAAAAGCTGGTCTTAATGTTTATTCTGTGTCTGACGCAATAAAAGAACAGGGACTTGATAAAAAGAAAATGTTTTTCAAAACTGACCATCACTGGTTGCCACAAACTGCACTTTGGGCAAATAAACTTATGTGTGGTTATATGAATGAAAACTTTGGGTTTAACATTGATACCAATATTTTTTCGGAAGAAAACTACGACATAACATATTTGAAAGAAAACTGGATTGGAAGTCAGGGTAAACAGGTAACAGAAGTATATTGTGATGATGAACCATTCCCTGTAATTGTACCAAAGTATGATTCTGATATTACAGCCTTTGTTTCAATTAAAGATGAAACATTAACAGGCAGGATAGAAGATGTTTTGCTTGACTGGTCTCAGTTTGAAGAGCCAAATAAATATGACAGAAGAAATTATGATTTTTACCTTTATGGAAATATTGCACTTTTACAAATACATAACAATAAATTAAATGACGGCAGAAGAGTGTTATTGGTAAAGCGATCTTTTGCAGACCCGATGGTACCATCATTAGCTGCAGCTGTTGAAAACCTGGATGTAATTGACTTAAGGGCATTTAGTGGAAGTCTTAAGGATTATATCAACAAGACAAATCCTGACACGGTTATATTAATCTACGGCATTGGTGAAGTGCAGGGTGAGGGGACTTACGATTTCAGATAAAATTTCGGAGGTAAAATATGGTATTTTCAGATTCGGTGTTTTTATTTTTGTTTTTGCCGATTGCATTAATTATATATTATAATCCAATCTGTAAAAACATTAAGTTCAGGAATATTTGGTTATTAATGATTTCACTCCTGTTTTACGCATGGGGTGAGCCGGTTTATGTATTATTAATGGTAGTATCCATAATTGTAAACTGGTGTTTTGGTTTAATTGAAGCTAAACATAAAAGGACTAAAACAGGAAAACTTTTTGTTCTCCTTGCATGTTTGTATAATATAGGAATATTGTTCCTGTTTAAATATTTAGGATGGGTGTTAGAAATTGCAGGTAAAGAAACAGCATTTTCAAACTTAATGCTTCCTGTGGGTATTTCTTTTTATACTTTTAAAGCTATTTCGTATGTAGTTGATGTTTACCGTGGAAAAGATGAGGCCCAAAAAATGTTCTTAATGTTGGTTTGTACATATCGTT
>JAZSNJ010000153.1:0-1976 GCA_045536355.1 Clostridia bacterium
AGAAGACGGTACATATATCGTAGTTGGCTCAAACGACATCAAACTTCCTGAAGGTAAGGCTAAAATCCTTGAAGAAACAGGCTATAAGGGAACAGATGTTGTTTTAGGTATCAGACCTGTAGGTATTCACGATGCTGAACTGTTTATTTCTAACTCACAAAATGTAATTGATGCAGATGTATCTGTTACAGAACCACTTGGTGCTGAAACATATCTTTATCTTACAATTGAAGGCAAGGCATTTACTGCAAGAGTTAACCCAAGAACAACTGCAAAACCGGGCGACAGAATTAAAATTTCATTTGATGCTACAAAAATTCATCTCTTTGATAAAGAAACAGAAAAGACAATTATTAACTGATTTTAGAGTTTAACAAAATGAAAGGGAATAAATTATGAGAAAAATATTTAGTCTTATTTTAGTAATTGCCCTTATTTCTGCTATGTTTATTGGAACAGCAGTTCAGGCTAATGGCACTGCAACTGTAACTCTTTCATCAACTTATGCAGAAAATGGACAGTACGAAGTTATAGCAACAATTCAGGGTGGAACATTTACAAACGGTGATGTTGTATTAAATGTTGGCACAAATGTAACATTAAAATCATTAATAAGCACACTTGACCCAACAGCAGGATATAGCCTCAAAAACGGTGTTTTAACATTTTCATTCGCACCCGAGGCAGCAGTTGACTGCACACAGGCAAAAGAGCTTTTTAAAGCAACTTTTGAAATTGCTGCAGGAGTAGACGCTTCAGCAGTTATAGTTCCAACACTTGGTGCTGAAACAGAAATACAGTATGTTGAACCAACTTCTGATACACCTGTAGATTTTACACCTGCATTAGATACTGAAGATTTCAAAGTAGAAAAAGATACTATCACAGGTGTTGCTTTTGGAAATAACACAACTGTTTATAATGGTCAGACTCAGTCTGTTACAGTTACAGGTCTTCCTGCAGGTGCAAGTGTTGTATACCAGAACAACGAAGGCAAAAATGTTGGCACATACCAGGCAACTGCTACAGTTTCTCTTGCAGGTTATAAAGATTTAGTTTTAAATGCAACACTTACAATCACTCCTGCACCTGTAACAATCACAGCAGACTCATTGGAAATGACTCAGAATGGAACTATTCCTAACTTTACATATAAAGTAACATCAGGAACTGTTTATGAAAATGATGCAATAACAGGTGCTCTTTCAGCTACTACAGACGGTACAGCGGTGGGAACATTCCCAATTGCACAGGGCACACTCGCGGTTTCAAGCAACTACACACTCACATTTGTTGATGGCATATTGACAGTTAAAGAAGCATCATCAGCACCAACAGTTTTGTTAGGTGATGTAAATGAAGACGGAAATGTAACAGTGCAGGACGCACAAAGACTTTACGAACACTTAAACGGAAGCGATCCACTCGAAACAACATCTAATGGTTATCTTGCGGCAGATGTTAACCAAGATGGAAATGTAACAGTACAGGACGCACAAAGACTTTATGAACACTTAAACGGAAGCGATCCACTTGAGTAATTTCAAAGAAAACTTAATGTGAAACATTAAACACATAACTATTATTAAGTTATTGAATGGAGGTACAAAATGAGAAAGATTTTATCGTTGCTGTTAACAATAACAATGTTAGCAACACTTTTTGTTGGGTTCTCTGTTCCTGCTTCGGCTAACACATCAGATGTAACAATAACAGTTACACCTGATGTAACTGAGATTGAAGGTGCAGAAGGAACAGCAACCATTACTTATACAATAAAAGTAACACCGGCTACAGGTAAAACCATAGGATCTATGGCATTTGACTTGGCGCCTACCGATGGTTTGAATGTAACAAATGCTACCTTAAACCGCGCAGAACTTCTTTATATGGAAGGTCTCTTTGATGATGGCATATTTGAAACATATTCATATACCGCAGCAACAAAGAGATTAATTGCTTATGGTACAACAGAA
>JAZSNJ010000105.1:0-4632 GCA_045536355.1 Clostridia bacterium
CAAGACCAAGAAAGAACTGCAAATGCTACTGGAGCTGGCCAAGGTTGGTGATACAATTATCACGCTGGAAGTGAGCCGATTGAGCCGCAGCACCCAGCAGCTTTGCGAACTGATTGAGACAATCAAGCAAAAGCACTTGCGGCTGGTCATCGTGGGCAGCATCACCATTGATTGCCGGAACGGCGAACTGGATGCCATGTCATCGGCATTCCTGAAGATGGCTGGCGTTTTTTCGGAACTGGAATTGCAGATGATAAGGGCAAGGGTGAAGTCAGGCATGGCGAACGCCAAAGCCAAAGGGGCTGCCATCGGCCGCCCACGCACCACCAAGGACGATATCCCCACCATCTTCCTGCGGCATTACCCCAGCCTGATGAATGGCAAGATGAATGTGAGCGAATTGGCAAGGGTGTGCGGGCTGTCAAGACCCACGGTGTATAAGTATTTGAAGATGATGGGATGAATAAAAAGGCATGAGAGTTGTCATGCCTTTTTGCTTTTATTCTAAAAGAGACACACGCTCAGCATTTACTATTATGCCCTTTTTACTTGTTGAGTATATTTGTTGATATTCTTTTCCGTGCAAATTCTGATATTTTATAACAACATCGTACTCTGCTTCTGGGGGAACATCTTTTTCATAATAAAGATGAATATGTGCGATATCAACATTGGCGCGTAAATCAAGGGGAATTATACATTTGCTTGTATCAGGAGAAGCTTTTTCTTGAAATTCAATTTTCGTAGTAATGGCTGGCCCGCAACCAATGTTGCTTATTTCAATATGTGCATATACATCGTTCTTAAAATGAAATGTATACTTATCAATTATTCCTGTTGTTGTTTTCTTTATGTCAAATAGTGTTTCTTTGTATTGCTTAACTAATTCGTGAATGCCCCTGAAAATATGTATGCCGTCTTTTTTAATAACAACACTATACTCATACGGATTGAGTTCAGAAAAATGAACCCTATCATCTTTTTCGCTATCTGGTATACATGAGAGGGAAGCAATAGTGGGAAGACCTGTTTGGTACTTATGGGTAGGAATGTAGCATAACGATATGTGTGGTTGAACAGCTTTTTCAGAGGTATCAGCACAAATCCTTTCATTTTGCTTTAATACTTGCTCATTTATTTCATTTGCTTTATTACTTATTCTCAATGCTATCACTGCAACGAAAACAGATGCTAATCCAGAAATAACCGTACCAATGTAACTAACGGTTCCATCGGGACTTAGCAAAGTTATAATGAGAGGATTACTTTTTCCTATTCTAAAAAGTTCTGAAACTATAAATGGAGTTCCAATACTTATAATCAAAAGTGCGATAAGAAGCAGTGTAGTTTTCTTCTTCATTCAATATTCATCCTTTTTTAGTCATTTTAGCATACATTTCCATTAGCTTTGCCACGCATTCGCTTTCGGTTTTGACTGTTCCCCAAAAGCCATAGGCTTGCATGACGGCTTTATCGTTGGCCTGATGGGCACGGCGCAGTTCCACCGGCATGGTCACTTCATCATAGAGGTCAGCAAGGGAACAATCAGGATAGAGTGCCCGGGCATCCAGAATGGCTTGGGCAGTTTGCTCAATGGCGGCTTTCTGGGCAGCGGTAGGCGTTGGCCAAGGGAAATTGTTGTAGACAATATTGATAGAATAGCTATATCGTGTTTCCAAACGACAACATACAGCACGCATCCAAGCCATATGAACATTTGAGGTTAGAATACCAAAGTGATAGAGGCTTGCATCAGGCATTAGTCGTAACTTGTTGCTACACAATACAGAACTATCCATATATCCAAATGGTACATAGCGTCGAGTTTCAGAAGACACTTCAGGAATAACCATATAGCTACCGTTGGGCATATTGGTTACATGAAAACGAAGAGGAGTATCTGCAATTTTGCGTGTACCTGCACTTGGACTATTGAGTCGATATTCTCGAACTGCCTCTACTCGCTTCATACATTCGGGCATTTTTCGAAGAATGTTGGGTGGACACTTACCTAACCACAAGCAATAGCGTGGCTTGCGGTTAATAAACTCTTGCGCACCATACCACGGTTTGAACCATTCGCAGGATGCAGGTTCCTTGGCGATGAACTCTTGCATTTCTTCTTCTGTGAAGAGATAATATCCGCCATCAATCGGCTTGTTCCCAATCCCGATTTCTGGAACATTGCACAATGGCTTGTTACGGCTCTCTACAAATATACTTTCAGCATCCACCAAGTAGCCATTGATTTGGCTAACAGTTTGCGGTCTATTATCAGTATAAATGATACGCGGTGCATCATTAGGAGCAAGGCTGAACCCAACAATCACACAATGCACATGTGCTTTCACGCTGGCTTCGCTATCCCAACGGAAAGTGCGATGGGCAAAGTCAATATGCACTCCCAATTCAAACAAGGGCTTCCAAAGCAGTGCAACACATTCGCCCTGCGTAACAGAATTGGTGGATACCAATGCAGCCCTGACGCATGTATCTACCATCAGTTCAGCAGCCTTCTTATACCAGCAGCATACATAGTCCAGATTGCCAACATTCTTCCAGCCAGGGAATACTGCATTGACATCCGCCTTCTGGTCTGCGCCCATCAACCGTGCACCCACAAACGGCGGATTGCCCATGATATAGTTCAGCTTGTCCTTGGGCACCACATCTTCCCAGTCCAGGCGCAGGGCGTTGCCTTCCACGATGTTCACATAGCTTTTCAGCGGCAGGAAGTTCAGGTTCATGTTGACGATATCTTCCGTCTGTTTCATCATCTGGCTTTCGGCAATCCACAGGGCGGTCTTGGCCACGGTGGCGGCAAAGTCGTTGATTTCAATGCCGTAGAACTGCTGAATGCTCACCATGATGGGGGTCAAATCCCCTTCCAGCCCCATCATAATCTGACCGGCCGCCGCACCTTTCTGGTCATCAATCAGGGTGCGGATGATTTCGTTTTCCAAGCGGCGCAGGGAGATATAGGTTTCCGTCAGGAAATTGCCGCTGCCGCAGGCGGGGTCTAAAAAGGTCAGGTCAGAAAGCTTTTTCTGGAAGGCGGTCAGCTTTTCTTTCCGGGTGCGGATAACATTGACGGCCTTTATTTCGTCCAGTTCCCGGCGCAGGGCATTGAGAAACAAGGGGTCAATGACCTTATGGATGTTTTCAATGGAGGTATAGTGCATACCGCCGCTGCGGCGGGTTTCCGGGTTCAGGGTGCTTTCAAAGACGGCACCAAAGATGGTGGGGCTGATATCCCGCCAGTCAAAGTCTTCACTGGCTTTGTGCAGCAGCAAGTCCAGTATTTCATCGGTGAAATGGGGAATGATGATATCTTCATCGCTGAACAGGCCGCCGTTCACATAGGGGAAGGCCAGCAGTTCCGGGTCTTCGTAGGGGTCACGGTCTTCCGGCTTGGTGTCCAGCATTTTGAACAAATCCACCAGCGCACGGCGGGCATTGCGCACCCCGGCGTTTTGCATATAGTTATGGAACATATTATGCCGTCCGAAAATTCCGGCATCTTCCGCATACAGGCAGAATACCAGCCGCACACACAGCATATTCAGGCTTTTCAGGGTGCGGTCATCCTGCGGATTGATGTATTGTTTCAGGAAAGCATCATACAGCTTGCCAACCAATTCACCGGCTTGAATGGAGATTTCCATTTCACGCTGAATGCTGGTGTCCCCGGCATCCACAAGGAATTGCAGACGATAATATTCTTTTTCCAAGTCCTTCAGTTCAATGGTTTCCGGTTCGCCGTTGGGCTTTTCCATATCATAGACCATGAAGGTGGAGAAATTGCAAGTCACAATCCAGCGGGGATGCTTGGAAACCGGCAGTTCCGTTACATAGCGTTTCGCTTGCTGGAAAGGGGTCAGCAAACTGCCGTCTGATTGACGGATGGGAGCAAGCAGATTTTTGCCAAGGCTTTTTTGCTCAATCAGCACCCGGGTGGCCGGAATAAAGCCATCAATAAAACTGGTGTGGTCAAGGTGCACTTGGTCTTCGAAACGGATGAAGCGTTCCGGTTCTTCCACGCCAAATACATTGCGCAGCAAAGAAAGCCAGAATGCTTGGCTTTCTCCTTTTTCATAACCTTTGTCTTTCCAAAATGCGGCAAAACTCTTTGCGGCAGAACGCTGCTGTGCTTCAGTCATTTCTTCATCTCCCATTAAAAGAAACCTTTACATTATTTTACTTCATTCTGTGTGTGTTTTCAATGGGAACTTTGAGGAATTGTTTTGCTTGCGGCCTCACGCATGAAAGCATACACGGTTTCTTTGATGGTGAAAACCCAAAAACACGCATCAGATTTTGGACGAGTTAAAATTTGCTTCATTTCAAATTTTGGGTTAAAATATAGATACAGAGAAAGGGCAAGGATGAATAGACCATTCACCCCTGACTGCCGCCAAGAGGAAAGGGTGGGCAGCGTGTTCTTTCTGTGTAAAAATATTTTAAAAGGAGGCGTTACGCCCAATGGAAGATAACAGAATAACAACTTATCCAAACCAAAGCACCATTATTATTCACAAACCTCAATACAAGGGAGATTTTGTTTAGGTCAGTATTGAGGAATGGCAGGAAGCCTTTCAGAAATTGCCTCGTATCTCATTTGGTCTGTATCTC
>JAZSNJ010000171.1:0-5989 GCA_045536355.1 Clostridia bacterium
ATGAAAAATGTAAATTTATATACAGATGGTGCCTGTTCGGGTAACCCTGGTCCGGGTGGATATGGTGTTATATTAGAATATAATGGTAAGAAAAAAGAATTAAGTCAGGGTTATATTGAAACAACAAACAACAGAATGGAACTTTTAGCAGTAATTAAGGGCTTAGATGCATTAAAAGAGCCTTGCGTTGTTAAAGTTATAAGTGATTCTAAATATGTTGTTGATGCCATAAATAAAGGCTGGGTTTATGCTTGGGAAGAAAACAACTGGATTAAAAGCGACAGAAAGCCCGTACAGAATATTGACTTATGGGAAAACCTTCTTGCACTTATGGATGAGCATCAAGTTACATTCGAGTGGGTTGAAGGGCATAAAGGACACCCCGAAAATGAAAGATGCGATGCACTAGCTGTTTCAGCTTATTTATCGCAAAATCTTATTGAAGACATAAGAGAATAAAAAATTTCAAAAAACTATTGCAATTTATAAAATTATATGTTATACTGTTTGAGTTATTAATGGGTGGTCCTCTGTAGTGTTGCCAAACTTTCAAGAACACCTTAAATCAAGGAGGAAGTTTTAATGAACATTTTAGAATCTGTAAGCCAGAGCCAAATCAGAACAGATTTGCCTAAACTTGTTGTCGGCGACACAGTTAGGGTTTACATCAAGGTTAAGGAAGGACAGAGAGAAAGAGTACAGATGTTTGAAGGAACAATCATCAGTAAAAAACATGGCGGAATCTCTGAAACATTTACAGTAAGAAGAATTTCTTACGGTGTAGGTGTAGAAAAGGTATTTCCTGTTAATTCTCCTAACATTGATAAGATTGAAGTTGTTAGAAAAGGTAAAGTAAGAAGAGCTAAGTTATACTATCTCAGAGACAGAGTTGGTAAAGCTGCTAAAGTTAAAGAAAAAATTTAACTTGTTAACTACCGGATATCTGTTAAAAGATATCCGGTTTAGTTTTAATTTTTGAAAGTGCAGGTTTAAAATATGAATGAAAATATAGTTGAAGAAGCTACAAAAAAAAGTCTACAAAGGGAAGTGCTTGAATGGGTACTTTCAATCGTAATTGCTGTTGTTGTAGCCCTTATAATAAGGAACTTTGTGTTTACTGTAGTGAAAGTTGAGGGGACATCAATGGTTCCGACACTTCAAAACAATGACAGACTCATTGTGTGGAGATTAGGATATGAACCTAAAGAGGGAGATATTATTGTCTTGCATCAGAAAGGTGAACATCCTTTTATTAAAAGAATAATCGCAACAGAAGGACAAACTGTTGATATTAATTTTAGAACTCACAAAGTTTTTGTGGACGGTGTTGAACTTGATGAACCATATATAAACCAGCCAACTGCAGAAACAGGTGATGTAACTTTCCCTGTAACTGTGAGTGAAGATTCAGTGTTTGTTATGGGGGACAACAGAAATAACAGCAGAGACAGCAGATTTCAGAGTGTCGGAATGGTTGCCGAGGAAGATATTATAGGCAAAGCAATCTGGAGATTTTTCCCGCTTAACAATATAAGTACTTTTTAAAAAATAGCCCCATATAAATATGGGGCTTTTAATTAATCGAAAGGAATTAATTTTATGAATATTCAATGGTTTCCCGGGCATATGACAAAAACCAGAAAACAGATAACAGAAGATATTAAGTTGGTTGATATTGTTTTTGAACTTTTAGATGCCAGAATCCCTGTTTCATCATCAAATCCTGAACTTGATGCAATTATAGGTCAAAAGCCCAAAATCGTTATTATGAACAAATCGGATTTAGCCGATGAAAAAGAGAATGAACTCTGGAAAACTTATTTTGAAAAAAAGGGTGTTCAGTGCATTCTGGTCTCATGTGCAACTGGTGATGGGATTAATAAGATATATTCAACTGCTGAAACTGCATTAAACGAATTGCTTGAGCGAAGAAAACTTAAAGGTATTACAGATAATGCTATTAAAGCTATGATTGTGGGAATACCAAATGTGGGTAAATCTTCGCTTATAAACAAACTTTCCAAAAGAGCCGGAGCAAAAACAGGGGACAGGCCTGGTGTAACAAAATCAAAACAATGGATTACTGTAAAAAGCAAGTTTATGCTTCTTGATACCCCCGGAATATTATGGCCTAAATTTGATGACGAAAATGTAGGCATAAAACTCGCATTTACCGGAGCAATTAAAGATGAAATTATTGATGTTGAAGAATTAACAGTATATTTAATTGATTATCTTAAGGAAAACTATAAAAAGTGCCTTGAAGAAAGATACGGATTAACTGATTTTGACAAAGACAGTTATGATATTTTAGAAGACATTGGCAGAAAAAGAGGATGCGTTATGTCAGGTGGTCGTATCAACACTGAACGCGCAAGTAATTTGCTTTTGGATGAATTCAGAGCAGGTAAGCTGGGCAGAATTACGCTTGATAAGGTTGTGGATTAATGTTTGAAATAGAAAATGAATTATTTAACAAAGGGTATAATTTGATTTGTGGTACTGATGAGGCTGGTAGAGGACCATTGGCAGGACCAGTTGTTGCCGCTGCGGTTGTACTTAAAAAGGACTGCTACATTGATGGAGTAACCGATTCAAAAAAACTATCAGAAAAGAAGCGTGAAATGTTATTTGATAGAATTATAGCTGAAGCAGTTTCATATTCAATCCAGTTTGTAGATGAAAAAGTTATTGATAAGATAAATATTAGAAATGCGTCTTTTCTTGCTATGAATAATGCTGTAAATGACCTTAAAATTAAGCCTGATTTTGTGTTAATTGACGGAAATGCAATAAAAGATATGACAATTGCGCATGAGTGCATTATAAAGGGAGATTTAAAATGTAATTCAGTTGGCGCAGCATCAATCTTAGCAAAAGTTGCAAGAGACAGATATATGCAAAAAATTCATGAACAATATCCCCAGTATGGGTTTGATAAACATAAAGGCTATGGTACCAAGCTTCATTACGAAATGATTGAAAAATACGGTGTTTTACCAATTCACCGTTTAACTTTTTTAAAAAAGATATTAGGTGAATAATATGCTTACTTTAAAAAAACTATTAGGGAATTCGGGCGAAGATTTTGCAGCCGATTACTTAAAAAATAAAAAGTATAAAATACTTGAAAGAAATTTTTCTTCTAAATGTGGAGAAATTGATATTATTGCTTATCAAAATAATTATTATGTTTTTGTTGAGGTGAAAACAAGAAGTAAGAATTCTTTTGGAGCACCTTCGGAAGCTGTTGATTATTATAAGAGACAAAGAATTATTAAAACCTCTATGCTATATCTTGGTAACAAATTCAATAATTCAAACATAAGATATGATGTTATTGAAGTTTATAACAACGATGGTGTGTTTGACTTAAATCATATTGAAAACGCTTTTGGTGGGTGAATATTATGTTGATTTCTGACCTTCATTGTGATTTACCGTATAAGGTTTTAACGGAAAACAGGTCGCTTTCGGATAACTTATGTCATTTTGATTTAAATAAACTTAATAATGAAAATCAACACATTCAGGTGTTTGCGTCCTACATAGATAAACTTAAGACAGACAATCCGTTTTTACTTGCTGATTCAATGATAAATAAATTTAAAAAACTTGTGAAAACTACCAATAAGTTAAAGCTTGTTACAAATAAATCTGAACTTTACAATGTGATAGAAAACAATTTTAGTGGTGCAATTCTTTCTATTGAAGGCGGAGAAGCGCTTGGCGGTAACATTGACAACCTTAAGTATTTTTATGATAAAGGAGTTCGCTTTTTAACGCTTACCTGGAACCACCCAAATGAGTTAGGTGAGGGTGTAGGTGAGTTTTCTCAGTTTAAAGGTTTAACCAACTTTGGTAAACAGGTAGTAAGAGAAATGGAAAAACTAAATATGGTCATTGATGTTTCTCATTTAACCGAACAAGGGTTTTACGATGTCTGCGATGAAACAACTGCATCTTTTGTAGCTACACATTCAAATTCATATAAAATTTGTAACCACAAGAGAAACTTAACAGATGAGCAGTTTAAAGAAATTGTAAGAAGAAAAGGATTGGTTGGAATAAACTTTTATCCTTTGTTTGTAAATGGTACAAATAACGCAAATTTAAATGACTTAATTAAACATATTGAACATTTTTTATCATTAGGAGGTCAGGACGTAATTTCACTTGGTGCAGATTTTGATGGTATTGATTTTTCAATTAATGAAATTTCGGATATTGGTCAAATCAATAATCTTATTGAATTTATGCTTAAAATAAATTTTAGCGAAACTTTAATTGCAAAAATCATGGGACTTAATGTATTAAATTATCTAAAAACCTCAGTTTTTTGAAATTTTTAAATATTAATCTTGCATTTTGACGGAAAATGATATAAAATATATAAGCATTATATTTTTTGGAGGTCTATTATGGAATTATCTATAAAACATTCTTCAATAGCAGCTTCACCAACGCTTACTATTGATGCTAAATTCAAACAGATGAAAGCAGAAGGTATCGATGTTGTTGGCTTTGGTGCCGGGGAACCAGATTTTGATACTCCACGGCATATTAAAGATGCTGCTATTAAAGCTATTAATGATGGTTTTACAAAATACACACCTGCAGCCGGTATGCTGGATTTAAGAAAAGCTATAGCTCAAAAACTTAAAAATGAAAATAATCTTTCTTATGAACCTACAGATATTGTAGTAAGCAATGGTGCGAAACATTCACTTGTTAATGCGTTATCTGCTGTGTTAAACCCAGGCGATGAAGTTTTAATTCCTGCACCATACTGGGTAAGTTACCCTGAAATGGTTAAAATAGCTGACGGGGTTCCTAAATTTATTGAAACACTTGAAGAAAATGAATTTAAATTTAGTGCTGATGACTTGGAAAATGCTATAACAGATAAAACTAAAGTTTTAATTTTAAATTCTCCATCTAATCCTACAGGAATGATTTACACAAAAGCAGAACTTGAACAAATTGCTGATATTTGTGTTAAACATAATATAATTGTTATTTCAGACGAAATATATGAAAAATTAATATATAATGGTGAGCATGTAAGTATCGGTTCATTAAATGACAAGATTAAGGACCTTACTATAACAATTAACGGTGTATCAAAAAGTTATTCAATGACAGGTTGGAGAATCGGTTATGCTGCTGCACCTGCTAAAATTGCTAAGATTATGGCAAATCTTCAATCTCATGCATCGTCAAATCCCAATTCAATAGCACAGGTTGCTGCACTCTCGGCAATTACAGGTCCGCAAGATGAAGTTGAAAGCATGAGAAAAGTTTTTCATGAGAGACTTAATCATATGGTGAAGCGAATTAACTCAATTGATGGTGTTTCATGTAAGATGTGCTATGGTGCATTTTATGTAATGATGAACATTAAAGAACTATTTGGTAAGACAATTGCCGGAGTTAAAATTGACTCAAGCGACACATTTGCCGAAGCATTTTTAGAGAAGGCAAAGGTGGCTGTAGTCCCTGGTAAAGGATTTGGAGCTGAGGGATATTTAAGATGGTCTTATGCAACTTCAATGGAAAATATTGACAAAGGTCTTGACAGACTTGAAAGCTTTTTAAAGATGTAATTTTTACACTGCTTGTATCATATTCTTAATTAAAGGATGTGAAACAGGCAGTGCGTTTTTTAAAAAGAAAATTATTTAAAAAATCTGATAGTTTAGATATTATTTTGTATATTTTAATATCATTAGTGTTTTTTTTAGGTGTTATTTATGGAGTTTTACAGGCAGACACTAAAAATGATAATGATATCATTGCTTCGGCTTACGCATTGAAAAACGATATTTTTATTACAGCTTTTTTAAAAAACATAAGAATAATTGCGTGGATTTCGTTATTTAGTCTGTCAGTAATAGGCTTTCCGGGAATATTGTATTTTGATTATGTTAAAGGTTATTCATTGGGAATCAGTGTTTACACAATAATTTTGGCATCACAGGGAGGTGTT
>JAZSNJ010000033.1:0-10519 GCA_045536355.1 Clostridia bacterium
AGAAGAACTCTTGGAGGCTATTCAGGATATAAGATTGAAATATCCTGACGAATTAAAACAGGCCAGATACATTACAGAAGAAAGACAGAAGATTTTAATTGATGCTCAAAAAGAAGCAGATAATGTTGTAAAAAGTGCTAACGATAAAGCTGTTGCTCTTGTTGCTGAAAGTGAAATTACAAGACTTGCAAATGCAGAAGCAGCTAAAATTATGGAACAGGCACAAAATGAAGCCAGAAATATGAGAATGGCTACCAAAGAATATGTTACAAAAGTTCTTAACGATTTGGATTCTACTCTTACAACTATGCTTCAGAAAGTTAAAGATGATAAAAGAGCGGTATGATTATAAATTAATAAGAGACACAGAAATTTCTGTGCCTTTTTATTGTTTGGTATTGACAAAATGGATTTTAATGTGATACACTTAACAAAACTTTGGGAATGAGGTATAATTATGTCAAAAGTAGAATATGGATTACAAATGTATTCAGTAAGGGATATAGCAAGTACTTCTTTAAAGACGGCACTTGAAGAAGTGGCTAAACTGGGATATAAATACATAGAGTTTGCAGGCTTTTTTGATAATGATGCATCTGATGTAAAAAAATGGCTAGACGATAATAATCTTATATGTTCAGGTACACATACTTTGGTAAGAGATATTAAGCCTGAAACTATTGACAAGACAATTGAATATCATAAAACCATAGGTTGTGACACATTGATTGTGCCCTCGTGTGATTGGAGAACAAATGAAATATTGGAAGAAACCTTAAATACTTTTAAATTTGCTAAAGAAAAATTAGCAGAACATGGTATTAAATTTGCTTATCACAATCATTCATCCGAATTTTTCGCTAATGCTAACGGAATCAAATTTATGAACGAACTTTTAAGCAAAACAGATATTAACATGGAAATTGATACATTCTGGGTTTATAATGCGGGTATTGATGTTATTGAATTTTTAAATGAACATAAAGACCGTATTCATGTTATACATTTAAAAGACGGTTTGACTGTTTCTCCTGAAAAGCGCGTATTTGATGAAGTTCAGGTTAATGTTAAGGGAAAATCATTGGGTGATGGTGATGCACCTATCGCAAAAATTCGTGCATGGGCTATTGAAAATAATGTGCGTATGGTCGTTGAATCAGAAAATTTAGACCCATCTGGTCCTGAAGAGGTTGCTCGTTGTATAAAATATTTAAGAACACTTGATTAATTAAAATAATAAAAACCTTGCTTATAGCAAGGTTTTTATTTTGGCGACTCGGAAGAGACTCGAACTCTCGACCTCCTGCGTGACAGGCAGGCGTTCTAACCAACTGAACTACCGAGCCATATTTAACTGACAAGCATTATAATAACACAAACATATTAATTTGTCAAGCGGTTTCGTGTGTAATTATCTAAAACTATATATTCAAATATTGTATTTTTATTTTTCTTATTGTATAATTATTATTGATTTTTATGTTGTTATCTGATTGGGGGGAGTAATTTGGCTTTAATTGAATTAAAGTTTTATAGTCAAATGCTTGGTATGCATACTGAAGTTTCGGTTGTTATGCCGCAAAAGTCAACTAAAGGTGAAATTGGCTTAAACCAAAATACTAACAATAATGAGTACAAGTGCTTATATTTGCTTCACGGATTAAGTGATGATAACACTACTTGGCTTCGCAGAACATCTATAGAGCGTTATGCGTTAGATTACGGGGTTTGTGTTGTAATGCCTTCAGGTGGTAAAAGTTTTTACACTGATATGAAATATGGTATGAACTATTTTTCTTATATAACTGAAGAACTACCCAATATTATAAGTGAATTTTTAAAAATTTCACCTAATAGAGAAGATACTTATATAGCAGGTCAATCAATGGGGGGATACGGTGCTCTTAAAGCAGCTTTAAGGAAACCTGAAAACTATAATGCTGTGGCAGGGCTTTCATCTGTAGCGGATATTAAGAGTTTGCCTATTGATAAGGTTTTAGAACCCGTATTTGGGACAGAAACTTCCATTCCGGATGAAGATGATTTGTTCTATTTGGCAGAAAAAACGAACTCAAGTCCTTTAAAACCTAGGATATACATGGGTGTTGGCACAGAAGACTTTTTATACAAATCTAACATTAAGTTAAAAGAACATTTTGAAAAGCTTGATTATGATTTTACATACCAAGAGTCAAAAGGTGAACACAACTGGGAATTTTGGGACGATTATATAAACCATGTACTTAAATGGATGTTTGATTAATATAACGGAGTTTATTATGGATATTACCAAAGAACTGTTTAATATGCAGGATTTAAATTATAAGAAATTTCATTCGAAATTAATGCCTACAGTTGACGAAAATCTTATTATTGGTGTAAGAGTACCAACTCTTAGAAATTATGCTAAACTTTTATTTAAAACTGATAATTATGTTGGGTTTTTGGATAATCTTCCACATAAATATTATGAAGAGAATAATCTTCATGCTTTTTTACTTGAGCAGATTAAGGATTTTGATACACTTATTCAAAAAACTTCAGCTTTTTTACCATGCATTGATAACTGGGCAACTTGTGATGGTTTTAAACCTAAGGCCTTTAAAAATCATAAAGCTCAACTGATTTTATATATTGAAAAATGGATAAAGTCTGACCATGTTTATACCGTAAGGTATGCGATAAATCAGCTAATGACATACTTTTTAGATGATGACTTTGATAAAAAATACTTTGATTGGGTTTTAACTGTAAGCCTAGATGATTATTATATAAAGATGATGAAAGCCTGGTATTTTGCCACAGCATTAATTAATCACTCCGACCAAGTGATAGACATTCTTTCTAATAAAAAGCTTGATACTTTAACTCACAATAAAACCATTCAAAAAGCTGTAGAAAGTTATCGAATAGACAACAAAACAAAGGAATATTTAAAAACATTAAAACTCTAAAAAGCGCTTCTTTTGAAGCGCTTTTTAGAGTTTTGCTGAAAGTCTTGGAGAATTGTTGTGCGCAATACTATATGCAACACTGCTTCCAAGTAAAGATGCTCTTGTAATAGCACCATAGCCATAAACAGAGCGAATTGAATCAATTTGTTTATCTAAAGTTTCCAGGCGTTTATTAACTTTATTGTCAAAAAAATTATACTGATAAAAATCCATATCAGAAAACTTGCTGACGGATATTGTAACAGCCCTTATGGGAGTGCCATTCCACATTGCCAAGAAAAGTTGTTTGGAATATTCATAAAGTTCATTAGTAGTAAATACAGGGCGCTTTAAATCCACACACTGACTTTTTAAATTAAAGTTTTTGTCTTTTAGATAGAGTGTTAAATGATTACAACTAAAACCTTTTGCTCTCATTCGGGATGATACCTTTTCGCATAAAGACAACATAACTTCATTTGATTGTTCGGGATATAAGACATCTTTGGGGAGAGTGGTTCCGTTACTTATACTTTTCACCTCATCAGGTACGGATTTTATTTCTGATAAATCAATGCCATTTGCATATCCTTTCATGATTTTGCCTTGCGATTTGAAATGAAATTTAAGCATGTTGTCATCGGCTTTTGCAAGTTGACCTATAGTTTTTATGCCAAGATTATGGAGCTTTTCAGTTGTTTTTCGCCCTATCATCAAAAGACTGGAAACCGGAAGTGGCCACATCTTTTTTTTAATTTCATCAGGGAAAAGCGTATGAATTTTGTTTGGCTTTTCAAAGTCCGAAGCCATTTTTGCCAAAAGTTTATTTGTGGATATACCAACATTAACAGTAACACCTGTTTCTTCCCATATAGCCTTTTGTATTTTTCTGGCGCCTTCTGTGGGAGGACCAAAATGCATATCCATATTTGTATAATCTAAAAAAAGTTCATCCACAGAGAAACTTTCAAGAAACGGAGAAAATCTACCACATATTTCGAACATTTGCTTTGAGTATTTTTCGTATAGCCTGTAGTTGGGGGGGACAACTTCCAGACTCTTACACTTCTGAAAAGATTTGTATAATTCTTCTCCTGTTTTAATTCCTAATTTTTTAGCAGGGATAGATGCTGCAAGGACTATACCTTTTCTGTTGTTTTTGTTTCCACCGACAACTGACGGGAGGCTTCGCAAATCAGGAAAAACCCCGTTTTTAATGCGCTCTGCGGCACTCCAGGATAAAAAGGCTGAATTGACATCTATATGCAAAATTGTTCTGTCCACATAATCACTCCTATATTAATATTATAACCGAACAAATGTTCGTTGTAAAGGGTTTTTTAAAAAATAAAAATTATTAAAAATAATTTGTTTTTTGTGTTGAGTTTTTGATAAAAATATGCTACAATAAAATAGTAAATTAAAATAGCGTTAACTATATTCGATTTTAGCTCAATTAATTAGTTTTGAAAGGAAGGACTTTTGTGAAAATATATAACTCGATGACCAAAACAAAGGAAGAATTTGTCCCGTTAAACGACGGTGTTGTAAATATATATTCTTGTGGCCCGACTGTGTATAATTTCTTCCACTTGGGTAATGCAAGACCTTTTATAATCTTTGATACTTTAAGAAGATATTTTGAGTATATCGGATATAAAGTTAATTTTATTCAGAATTTTACTGATATTGATGACAAAATGATAAACAAGGCTAACGAAATGGGAATTACAGTAAAAGAACTGGGTGATACATTTATCAAAGAATATTTTACTGATGCAAAAGGTCTTGGTATAAAAGAAGCAACAGTTCATCCAAGAGCAACAGAACATATTGATGATATAATCAAACTTGTTTCAACTCTGATTGAAAAAGGTTATGCTTATGAGGTGGACGGTGATGTTTATTTTTCGACATTAAAGTTTAAAGACTATGGTAAACTTTCAAAACAGCCTCTTGATGATTTGTTAAGCGGAGCTAGAGTTGATGTTAACGATTCCAAAAGAGAACCACTTGACTTTGCTGTATGGAAAAAGCAAAAAGAGGGAGAACCTGCGTGGGAGAGTCCATGGGGTATGGGCCGTCCAGGTTGGCACATTGAATGTTCTGCAATGTCAATGAAATACCTTGGAAACACCATTGATATTCACAGTGGTGGGAAGGATTTAATGTTCCCTCATCATGAAAATGAAATAGCACAAAGCGAGTGTGCTAACGGTTGTTGCTTTTCAAGATACTGGATGCACAATGGATTTATAAATGTAAATAACGAAAAAATGTCTAAATCTAAGGGCAATTTCTTTACTATAAGAGATATAGCTGAAAAATATCCTTACAGAGTTATAAGATTCTTTATGCTAAGCGCACATTACAGAAGTCCTATCAATTTTTCAGATGATTTGCTTATGCAGTCGCAAAATGGTCTTACAAGAATCGATAACTGCTTTGAAAACCTGAAGTTTTGCCTGGAAACTGCAAAAGATGATGGGGAAGTACCACAACTTGAACAGTTTAAAGATAAATATAAAAAGTCAATGGATGATGATTTAAATACTGCTGATGCTATTTCTGTTTTATTTGAACTTGTAAAAGAGATTAATACACTTATTTCTGACAATAAGATGTCAAAAGCAGGAATTGAGTATTCATTATCACTTTTAACAGAGCTTTGTGATGTTTTAGGTATCGCACCACAAAAAGAAGATGGGGTTTTAGATGAAGACATCGAAAAGCTTATAGAAGAAAGACAAACTGCGAGAAAAGAAAAGAATTTTAAGAGAGCAGACGAAATCAGAGATATGCTTAAAGAACAAGGCATTATTTTAGAAGATACTGCTCAGGGTGTAAAATGGAAAAGGGTTTAGAACTTTTTGAGCAAAGCTCACATATTAACATAAATGAATATTCACCTCTTACTCTAGCTTTTTTGGGTGATGCAGTTTATGAGCTTTTTATTCGTTCTAATCTGACGAAAGATACAAACACATCTGCAAATGTACTCCATAAAAGAGCAGTGCTCTATGTAAAAGCATCTGCACAGTGCATGGCTTATGATAAAATAGAACCTATGCTCACGGAAGAAGAAATAAGAATCTTTAAACGAGGAAGAAACTCGAAAGTTAACACAAAAGCCAAAAATGCAGACCTTGCTGAATATAAAAAAGCAACCGGCTTTGAGACACTCATCGGTTATTTGTACATTAAAGGAGATAACAAAAGGCTTTATGAACTTTTGAGTACTGCAACAGACTTTGAATAATTAGTAAAAATAACCTAAAAATAGTTATAAATACTGTTTTAAGGTTGTGTAATAATGAAGTTCAAAATTATTGATTATTCAAAAATAGTTTTTGGAGCAGGTTTAATGGCCTTTTCCTTAAATTCGTTTCTTATACCATGCAAAATTGCCGCAGGGGGAATAAGTGGTATAGCAACTATTGCGAAGATAATATTTAACATTCCGTTATCGGTAACAATAATTGTATTTAACATTCCGCTTTTTGTCATTGCATATAAGATGATTGGGAAGAGGTTTTTGCTAAATTCACTTTTAGGCACATTTGTGTTTTCTTTGTTAAGCGAAATAGTAAAAATTCCTATGGGTATTTCTGACCCTGTAATAGGCTCCTCAATAGGCGGAGTTATAATGGGCATTGGAGTGGGTATTATATTAACTTCAAATGCAACTACGGGCGGCACAGAAATTGCTGCAAAAGCTATTAACAAAAAATCACCTGATTTTTCGGTAGGTAAAGTTATGTTTATATTTGACAGCATTGTGATATTACTTGCAGGGGTTTTGTTTAAAGATTTTGAACTTTCACTTTACGCTGCGTTGTCGGTATATGTTTCATCTAAAGTTATTGACTATATGACGGAAGGCCCTAATTTCTCAAAATGTGCATTTGTTATAAGTCATAGGGCGGAAGAAATATCGCTTCAGATAAGACATAAATTGGGCAGAGGTGTTACCGGTATAAATGCTAAAGGTATGCACAAACAAAATGAATATTTAATGCTTATGTGCGCAGTTCCTAAAAGAGAAATGTATAATTTGAAGAAAATAATTCTTTCGGTTGATTCTTCGGCGTTTGTTATTTTTACAGATGCTAAAGAAATATACGGAACAGGATTTAAAATAAACATATCATAAAGGAGAAAAACAATGGATAGTACTCTTGTTAGCAAACTTAATTTAGCAGCTTACAAAATAAGAAAAGATGCTATTATCGGTGTTTATAACGCAAAATCGGGGCATCCTGGCGGGTCGTTATCTATAGCTGAAATTTTAGCTGTACTTTACTTTAAAGAAATGAATATTGATCCAGAAAATCCTAAAATGGCAAACAGAGACAGATTTGTTTTGTCAAAAGGTCATTGTGCACCGGCATATTATGCAGCATTAGCACAGAGAGGTTTTTTCCCTGTTGAGGATATTGCGACTTTAAGAAAAACTGACAGTTATCTTGAAGGCCATCCAGATATGAAAAAAATTCCGGGTGTTGATATGTCATCAGGATCACTAGGGCAGGGAGTGAGTGCAGCGTGTGGCATGGCTCTTGCAGGTAAAATTGACAAGAAAGATTATCGTGTTTATTCCATACTTGGTGATGGGGAGATAGAAGAAGGTCAGGTATGGGAGGCAGCAATGTATGCTGCACACTATAAGCTTGACAATCTTACACTTTTTATAGATATTAACGGTTTGCAGATTGATGGTACAACAAACGATGTTATGAATTCTGAGCCTGTTGATAAAAAATTTGAAGCATTTGGTTTTAATGTAATTAAAATTGATGCACATAATGTAGCAGAAATTGATGATGCAATACAAAATGCGAAACTGACTAAAGGTAAACCAACTGCAATTATATGTTCGACTGTTAAGGGTAAAGGTGTGTCATATATGGAAAATAATTTAAGTTGGCACGGTGCGGCACCTAATACTGAACTTTATGAAATAGCAATTAAAGAATTAGACCAGAAAATTAAAGAGTTGGAGGTGTCTGCCAATGGCTGATATTGTTAAAATTGCAACGAGAGAAGCGTATGGTAATGCACTTTGTGAATTTGCAAATGATTATGATTTTGTTGTTTTAGATGCTGACCTTGCGGCAGCAACAAAAACCTCTGTTTTCAAAAAACAATATCCTGATAGATTTTTCAACACAGGTATAGCAGAAGGAAATATGATGTCTGTTGCGGCCGGAATAGCAAGTTGCGGAAAAACTGTTTTTGCAAGTTCATTTGCTATGTTTGCCGCAGGAAGAGCTTTTGAACAGGTTAGAAATTCAATATGCTATCCAAATCTTAATGTTAAAATTGGTGCAACACATGCCGGAATTTCTGTCGGTGAAGATGGTGCGACACATCAATGTATTGAAGATATTGCTTTAATGAGAGCAGTACCTAACATGGTAGTTATAAGCCCTTGTGATGCTATTGAAACAAGAGAGGCTGTCAAAGCCGTACTTTTACATAATGGACCTGTTTACTTAAGATTATGCAGACTTGCGAAGGAGAATATTTTTGAAAATTCTTCAAAATGTAATTTCCAAATTGGAAAGTCCACAACCTTAAGAGAAGGGAATGACTTAACAATAGTTGCAACAGGAATTATGGTTCATGAAGCACTTAGTGCTTATGAAAAGCTTAAAGCTGAAGGAATAAATGCAAGAGTTATTGATATGCACACAATTAAGCCTATTGATAAAGATGCACTTATAAAAGCAGCAAATGAAACAGGTGCAATTGTAACTGCTGAAGAACATAATGTTATAGGCGGTTTGGGAAGTGCAGTTTGCGAAGTAATATCAGAAGCAAGTCCTGTTCCTGTTTTAAGAATCGGTGTTAAAGATAAGTTTGGTACATCTGGCAGTCCCGCTGAACTCTTTAAACTCTATAATTTGACTGCAGATGATATATATAAAAAATCCAAAGAAATATTAAAGATAAAAAGGTAGGAGGAATGAAAAATGGCAAAAAGCAGATTAATTGGAGATTATCCTGTAATCGGTATTCGCCCAACAATTGACGGAAGAAGAGGAGCTCTTAAAGTTAGAGAATCTTTGGAAGAACAGACAATGAATATGGCAAAATCAGCAAAGAAACTGTTTGAAGAAAATCTTAAATATTCAAACGGTGAACCTGTTAAGGTTGTAATTGCTGACACAACAATCGGCAGAGTTGCAGAAGCTGCAGCTTGTGCTGACAAATTCAAAAAAGAAGGTGTATCTATTACACTTACTGTAACTCCTTGCTGGTGTTACGGTGCAGAGACTATGGATATGGAACCTGACACAATCAAAGGTGTATGGGGTTTTAACGGAACTGAAAGACCGGGCGCAGTATACTTAGCATCAGTTCTTGCAACACATAACCAGAAAGGACTTCCTGCTTTTGGTATTTATGGTCATGAAGTTCAGGATATGAACGATACATCAATTCCAAAAGATGTTGAAGAAAAGTTATTAAGATTTGCAAGAGCGGCAGTTGCTGTTGCAACAATGAGAGGTAAATCATACCTTCAGATTGGCTCAATTTGTATGGGTATTGGTGGCTCAATAATAGATCCACATTTCATTGAAGATTATTTTGGTATGAGAGTTGAATCAGTAGATGAAGTTGAAATTATCAGAAGAATGACTGAAGGCATCTACGATGAAGCTGAATATCAGAGAGCTCTTAAATGGACCAAAGAATTCTGTAAAGAAGGATTTGATAAAAACCCTGAAAATTTACAGCTTACAAGAGAAGAAAAAGACAAGCAATGGGAATTTGTGGTTAAGATGTATTTAATCATTAAAGACCTTATGAATGGTAATCCAAACTTACCAGAAGGTTGTGAAGAAGAAATAGTTGGACATAATGCAATTGCAGCAGGTTTCCAGGGACAAAGACAGTGGACAGACTTTTATCCTAACTGCGACTTTCCTGAAGCACTTCTTAACACATCATTTGACTATGATGGTGCAAGAGAACCATACATTTTGGCAACTGAAAACGATGTATTAAACGGTCTTGGTATGCTCTTTATGAAACTTTTAACAAACAGAGCACAGATTTTTGCTGATGTTCGTACTTACTGGAGTGGTGATGCAGTTAAGAGAACTACCGGTTATGATTTAACAGGAAAAGCAAAAGAAGCAGATGGCTTTATTCATCTTATTAATTCAGGCGCAGCATGTTTAGATACATGTGGTGAAGCGAAAGATAAAGACGGCAATGGTGTTATAAAACCTTGGTATGAAGTAACTGAAGCTGACCAGAAAGCTATGTTAAATGCAACAACATGGAATCCAGCTGATTTAGGATACTTCAGAGGCGGCGGATATTCATCAAGATTTATTACAAAAGCTGAAATGCCTGCAACAATGATAAGACTTAACTTAGTTAAGGGCTTGGGTCCTGTTCTTCAGATTGCAGAAGGTTGGACAGTACAGCTTCCGGATGATGTGTCTGATACTCTTATGGAAAGAACGAATCCGACATGGCCATGTACTTGGTTTGCTCCAAGATGTGATGGCAAAGAGGGAAGCCCATTCAAAACAGCTTATGAAGTAATGAATAACTGGGGTGCTAACCAC
>JAZSNJ010000029.1:0-2950 GCA_045536355.1 Clostridia bacterium
TGGTGTTGATGCAATAAGATTTTATCTTTTAAACGAAATGCCTTATGCAAATGACGGTACAATTACCTATGAAACTATAATCGCAAGATATAATTCAGAACTTGCAAATGTATTGGGTAACCTTGTAAATCGTACAATTGCCATGAATAAAAAGTATTTTGAAGGTATCGTTCAGGCTCCAACTAAAAAAGAAGAACTTGATGATGAACTTATAGAAACAGCATTAACTGCAGTTAAAAATGTTAAATCAAAAATGGATGAATTTAAAACATCTGAAGCACTATCAGAAATCTGGACACTTTTAAAAAGAAGTAACAAATACATTGATGAAACAACTCCATGGGCACTGGCAAAAGATGAAGCGAACAAAGAAAGACTTGGAACAGTTTTGTATAATTTAATTGAGTCTATTAGAATTGCAGCAGTACTTTTAGTTCCATTTATGCCTGATACTGCAGAAAAAATCTTTAAACAGATTAATACAGCTGTTATTGAATATGATACAATTGAAACATTTGGTGGTTTTGTTTCGGGCACTGAATTAAACCAGGCAGAACCATTATTTGTAAGACTTGATGAGGAGAAGAAAATGGAAGAAATAGCAAAAGCAATAGATGAAAAAATGGCTGAGGAACAAGGCTATGAGCCTTTGAAAGAAGAAATAACAATTGATGAGTTTGACAAAATGGACTTAAGAGTTGCAAAAGTAATTTCTTGCGAAGAAGTGCCAAAGAGTGAAAAACTTTTAAAATTTGAGCTTGACTTAGGCTTTGAAAAAAGAGTTATTTTATCAGGAATCAAAAAATGGTATACACCTGGTGAAATGGTGGGCAAAAACTTAATTATAATTGCAAACTTAAAGCCAAGAAAAATGATGGGTATAGAATCAAAAGGTATGATTTTGTCTGCTGTAACTGATGAAGAATTAACAGCGCTTACCACATTTAAAGATATTAAACCCGGCTCAGTTGTAGGTTAATAAAAAAAGAGCTGTAAAAAATATTTTTTACAGCTCCTTTTTGGTGGGAATAGGAGAATTTTATGTTGTTTGATACACATGCACATTTTGATGATGAAAGTTTTTTACCTGACCGTGATGAAATAATATCTTCTTTAGAAGAAAACGAAGTAAAGTACGCTGTAACGGTTGGCACAAATTTAAAACTTTCAGAAAAATCAATAGAAATTGCAGAAAAACATAAAAATATATATGCATCTGTAGGTATTCACCCTGAATTTGCAGATGAATGTTCGAGCGATGCGATTAATACCTTAAGAGAGCTTGCCAAACACGAAAAGGTTGTTGCAATTGGAGAAGCGGGACTTGACTATCATTGGGAAGATAATCCCAATAAAGAAATACAAAAGGATTGCTTTATAAAACAGATTGAACTTGCAAACAGTTTGAGTCTTCCCATTATAATTCATAACAGGGATTCAACGGAAGATATGCTTAATATTTTAAAAGAGCATACTCCTGAAAAAGCAATAATTCATTGTGTTTCTGTAAGTTTGGAGATTGCAAAAGAGCTTATAAAATTGGGCTTTTATATATCTTTTGCAGGTACAGTTACATTTAAAAACGCAAACAAACTTAAAGAGGTTGCAAAAATTGTGCCAGATGATAAACTTTTAATTGAAACCGACTCTCCGTATCTTTCGCCTGAACCCAAAAGGGGCAAAAGAAATGATAGCAGAAATGTTTTATATGTTGCAAAATGCCTTGCTGAAATCAAAGGCGTAACTCAAGACTATATTGAGGACATTACCACAAAAAATGCAATGGATATTTATAATATAAAGGAGTGATTTTGCTTGAAAGCCCTTATAGATTTATACTTATCGTTCTTAAAACTCGGTACTGTTTCCTTTGGGGGTGGCTATGCAATGCTTCCTCTGTTACAAAGAGAGATAGTTGATAAAAGAGGTTTTGCTACCGAAGAAGAAATTATGGACTATTACGCCATAGGTCAAATGACACCGGGCGTAATAGCAGTTAATGTTGCGACATTTATAGGTTATAAGCAAAAAGGAATTTTAGGGGCAATTATTGCAACACTCGGTATGATAACATCACCTTTGATTGTAATTACTGTAATTGCAGCCTTAATATCAAATTTTGCAGATATTTATTATGTAAAATGTGCTCTTTCAGGAATAAGAATAGCAGTTTTGGCATTAATAGTAAAAACCATAATAACTATGGCAAAAAAGAACATAAAAAACGCATTTGGTATTATAATCGCTGTACTTTCATTTGTGGTTATGCTTTTTGATTTTTCAGCTGTTATAGTCGTAATAGCGTCTGCTCTTTCAGGCATCTTATATAGGGAGGTGTCTTTGAAATGACGGGACTTTTAACAATGTTTTTTGAGTTTTTCAAAACAGGACTTTTTGCAGTAGGCGGAGGCCTTGCCACAATCCCGTTTTTATCAGAAATGGCTGATAAATACCCTTGGTTTACCAAAGAAATGTTAACCGATATGATTGCGGTTGCAGAATCAACACCTGGTCCTATCGGCGTTAATATGGCAACCTATGCAGGATATTCAGCCTATGGTGTTTTGGGTGGGGTTATATCAACACTTGGTCTTGTAACACCATCAGTAATAATTATTATTTTAATTTCTAAATTTTTAAGTAAATTTAACGAAAATAAATTTCTAAACGGTGCATTTTTAGGGATAAGACCTGCAGTTATTGGCCTTATTTTAGCAGCTGCTACAGAACTTTTTAAGCTTTGTATGATAAATGAAAAGTTTGACGGTTTATATAATATGTTTGATTTAAAATCACTCGTGCTTTTCTTAATTTTTACATTTTCTGTCTTAAAGTTTAAAAAGCTTAACCCAATTATAGTAATTATAATTGGTGTATTTTCAGGATTAATCTTAAAATTAGCATAAAAAACGGGCTTAGCCCGTTTTTTTATATGTAAATTATTTCTTCA
>JAZSNJ010000040.1:0-12939 GCA_045536355.1 Clostridia bacterium
TTGTCTTCCTAAGACCGCTTGGCCTCCGACTTTGTATGATGCCGACAATCAAAATTAAAATGATTACGGGCAAGGTGAAGTCTGAAACATAAACTTTTTCAAACAACAGCGAATATATTAAAACGCTTACACCAGCGAACAATAGTTGCACAGAAGTTTTTTCAAAAGCAGAAAGCCCTGTTATCTTTTTGTTTGACATAACTACAAGCGAATAAAAAACTGCCGCCCCAAGCCCAAACAAAATTCCTTTAACATCTACCGTTTGTCCTTTTGTAAATATGTTCGAAACGAGTGCCATACCAAAAAGAGCTACTATCAGCAGAACGATTTTTTTTACTGTAAGCTTTTCACCAAAAAGGGGAGAACACAATGTTACAATCAGTGGCGCCATATAATAGCAAAGTGTTGCAGTTGCAACCGATGTATATTTATAACTTTCAAAAAGCAAAATCCAGTTAATCCCAACTGCTACGCCCGAAAAAATCAAAATTTTTAAATTTTTCTTAATGTTTTCTTTGTTAACATCAGCATTTTTTAAAGCTATTACCAAAACTAAAAACAAAGTGCCTATAATCCCTCTTGTAAATGCAACAAAGCCGGAGGGCATAGGGATAAATTTTCGAAATACACCTACTGTGCCGAAAATAAGCATTGATAAAATCAGCATAAGCTTTGCTTTTTGTTCCTGTTTCATTCTAAATCACCCTTAATTACAGCAGATTTCTTTGAATTTTACCGCTTACTGTTTTTGGTAAGCTTTCTTTAAATTCAACAATTCTCGGATATTTGTAAGGAGCAGTTTTTTCTTTAACATAGTTCTGGATTTCTTTTTTAAGTTCATCTGTAGGATTGGTTCCGTCAACCAAAACGATACTTGCTTTTACTATCTGACCTCTTACTTCATCAGGAACAGCAGAAACACCGCACTCTAAAACATAAGGAAGTTCCATGATAACGCTTTCAATTTCAAAAGGCCCAATGCGGTAGCCCGAAGATTTAATAACATCATCTGCTCTTCCAACATACCAGTAAAATCCGTCTTCATCACGCCATGCAACATCGCCTGTGTGATAGTATCCGTCATACCATACCTGGTCTGTCTTTTCTTTATCGTTGTAATAGCCTGAAAAGAGTCCGCAAGGAGCACCACTGTCAACCTTTACAACAATTTCGCCTGTTTCACTTGTTTTAACAATATTTCCGTTTGAATCCATAAGTGAAACATCATAAATAGGAGCAGGTTTACCCATAGAACCGATTTTATGTGATGCACCCTGAAGATTACCTATAATCATTGTGCTTTCTGTTTGTCCAAATCCCTCAATAATCTGAAGTCCTGTAGCCTTTTCAAACTGACGGTAAACCTCAGGATTTAATGCTTCACCCGCAGTTGTCATATGCTGAACAGAAGAAAAATCATATTTTGAAATATCCTGTTTAATCATCATACGAAGCATTGTAGGAGGTGCGCAGAATGTTGTAATGCCATATTTTGCAAACATAGGAAGTATGTCTGCTGCATCAAATCTGTCAAAATCATATACAAAGGTTGCAGCCTCACAGAGCCACTGACCGTAAAGTTTACCCCACATAGCCTTTGCCCAGCCGGTGTCTGAAATTGTAAAGTGAAGTCCGTCAGGGTCAACACAATGCCAGTATTTTGCAGTGTGGAAATGTCCTAAAGGATATTTGTGGTTATGAACTGCGATTTTCGGATAGCCTGATGTTCCCGATGTAAAGTACATTAAAAGTGTATCATTACCCTTTGGTGAATTTTCGGTTCTTTCAAAGTGAGTGCTAAAGCGTTTAAATTCTTCGCCGAAATCTCTCCAGCCATCTCTTTTGCCGCCAACAATCATTTTGCATGTAAGGTTTGGACATTTTTCTGCAGCAATATCAATCTGGTGTGCAGTATCCCCGTCAGCAGTTGCAACTATGGCTGATACTCCAGCCGCTTTAAATCTGTATTCAAAATCGTGCTCTAAGAGCTGATTTACTGCAGGAATTGCAATTGCACCGATTTTGTTTAAGCCAAGCATTGCGTACCAGAATTCGTGATGTCTTTTCAAAACCAGCATAACTCTGTCGCCTTTTTTGATGCCAAGAGATGAAAAATAATTTGCACACTGGTTGGAAAGCTTTTTCATATCTTTAAAGGTAAAGCGTCTTTCCTCTTTATCTTTTGATATGTGAAGCATTGCAAGTTTTTCAGGTTCTTTGTCAGCCAAAGCATCAACCAAGTCAAAAGCAAAGTTGAACTCATCTTCGTTTTTAAAGGTTATAGAGGTTGGAGTGCCTTTTTCATTCTCGGTAACTGAAATATATTTTTTGTATATTCTGTCTTTTTCGTCTTTTTTAGCAAAGCCTATAATTCTTTCAGGAGCAGATTCTTTAGATGCGTCAGCTTCCATCCCGTCAGCCTTTAAAACTATGGCGTAAAAGGTACAGTCTTTACCATTGGTTGCAATCATACCGTGAGGCGTATCACTGTTATAGTAAATACTGTCGCCGGGGCCTAAAACTTCTTTGTGTTCACCAACCTGAACCAAAAGATGCCCCTCAATTACAATATCACATTCCTGACCTTCGTGAGTTGTAAGCTCAATGTCTTTAATCTGTGCTTCTTCAGAATAAACACTTTTAACAAACAAAGGTTCTGCAATCCTGTTTTTAAAAGCATAAGCTAAGTTATAATATGTCATACCGTGAGCTTTGGCGATTTCCTGACCCGAACCTACCCTTGTTACTGTGTAAGATTTAAGGTTAGGGCTGTAACCTTCAATAATATCGGTTACATTTACTTTAAGTGCCAAAGCGCAACGGTAAATAAAAGCAAAGTTTAAATCTTTTTCACCGTTTTCACAAGCTAAATATTCGTCTTTTTCAACATTTGTAGCAAGAGCCATTTCTTCAATTGAACGGCCCTCAATTTCACGAAGTTCCTTAATTCTTCGAGCCATTTCCTTGATTTTTAAATCAAGTCCTGTAAAATTTTCCATAAGTTTTCTCCTCTCATGGGACTAAAAAAGCACCAGTCCCAAGTAAAATAAAAACTTGAGACGAGTGCTTAAAATATCTATATTACACCCGCGGTACCACTCAAATTGCACCAAAATGATGCCACTCTCGGAATCCATCAATTCCTATGCTTTAACGCAGCAGTTACGGAAAGGTTCTACTTGCCACTACAGGCTTTCTTCCTTTCGGCTCGGAAGCTACAAACATAAACGCTGTTTTGATGGCTTGCACCAGCCGCCACTTCTCTTAAAAACCTCTGCTTATATCCTCTTCGTCATAGCCTTTATATTAATTTTAGGTAATTGTATCATTTCTTTGAATTTTTGTCAAGGATTAAATTTCAATTTTCTTTATCTTTAAGCGTTTTTCGACATTTGTTTTAAATAAGGCATATAAGACTGAAACAACAGGCACAGAAAACAACATCCCTGTGATACCAAATAGTCTTCCAAATACTGTAACAGATGCCAAAACCCATATTCCCGGAAGACCTACAGATTTACCCACAACTCTAGGATAAATAAGGTTTCCCTCTATCTGCTGAAGAACAATAACAAATATAATAAACCAGAGTGCTTTTAAAGGACTAATTAAAAGAATTAAAAATGCGCCAACAAAAGTTCCTATAAAGGCACCCACAACGGGTATGAGTGCAGTAATGCCTACCAAAACAGATATGATTAAGGCATAAGGGAACCTGAAAATAAGCATACCGATAAAGCATAAGACTCCTATAATAACAGCCTCAAGGAGCTGACCTGTAACAAAATTTGCAAAGGTTTTACCCGTAAATGCCGAAACTTCTATTATGCGATTTGCATTTTGTTTTGGCAAAAATGCATAGATTGATTTTTTGATTTGGTTAATAAGAGTTTCTTTGGAGGATAACATATATATAGAAAAAGTAAATCCCAAAACAATATTTACAATCCATGAGAAAAATGAAACAGTTATATCGGCAGTTTTCCCTAAAACACCTGAGCCATATACAGAGAAGAAATTTTTGATAGTATTAAAAATTTCATTGATGTCAAGCTCAACTGATGGGATTTTAATACCTAAACCACCTAAAAATCCAATAACATCTTTAACCCAGATGTTTGTTTTTGAAATGTTTTGTGGCAGAGTTTCCAAAAACATCTGGACAGCATTTTTTATTTGTGGAACTATCATAAAAACAACAGCAAAAATGATGCCTAAAACTATAAGTGTACTAAATATAATTAAAACAGACCTTTTGCATTTATAGTTTTTGTTCTTAAAGATTTTGTCCCACAGTTTTTCCATAGGCTTTAAAAGTATGTTTATTACAAAAGCAATGGATACACCTATGATAAATGGCGCAACAACCGATAAAAACCACCGTATAACACTCAAAACAGTTCCAAAATGATTAATACCAAAATATAAAATGAGTGAGAATGTAATAATAACTAAAATACTTTTTAAAAGTGAGGGAGTTATCTCAAATGTCAGGACTTTTTTATCTTCATCTTTCATATTTCACACCTCTTTTAAAAAAGTATACCAAAACTTTATATTTTTTACAATAAAAATATTTACTTTTATTAGCAGTTCTGCTATAATTTAACTTGTATAGGTATGTATTTATCTGCCTGACAGGAGGTGTTTAAAGTGAAAGGAAAAATTAATAAAAAATTTACCTCAAGCTTTTTAAAATATTTAGTTATTTTTGGTATTTTGGGCATTGTTTTGTGTGTAGGGCTTTTTTACATTATTGCAATCAATGTTGATAAGATTGATTATTCATCAATAGCTCTTAATTTTTCAAGCGTGGTGTATGCAGTAGATGAAGAGGGCGACTATGTTGAGTATGACCAGATTTATGGTGAGCAGAACAGGTTATGGCTTGATATTGGCAAAATGCCTGAATATCTCCCAAATGCGTTTATAGCAATCGAAGATGAAAGATTTTATTCGCATTTCGGGTTTGACCTGCCAAGAACAATAAAAGCAGCATTTAACTATATATTCAGACGAGATGCCTCTTTTGGCGGAAGTACATTGAACCAACAGCTTGTTAAAAACATAACAGGTGATGATGAAACAAACGCAAGAAGAAAAATAGTTGAAATCTGCCGTGCTATAGATATGGATACCAAACTGTCCAAAGACGAGATTTTAGAGCTTTATTTAAATACCATATATTTAAGTCAGGGTTGTAACGGTGTTGAAACTGCATCAAAAAAATATTTCGGTAAAAGTGCAACTGACCTTTCTTTGGCAGAAGCAGCATCAATTGCGGGTATAACTCAGTATCCTACTAAGTTTGATCCTATATTAAATCCTGAAAACAACAAAGAAAAGCAGGAAATAATACTTAAGAAAATGTTAGACCTTAAAATGATTTCCAAACAAGAGTATGAAGATGCATTGAAAGAAGAACTTAAAATACAAAATAACGAAGTTTCAGATGAAACAAGTTCAGGAACACAAAGCTATTTTGTAGACAGGGTAGTAGAAGAAGTGTTAGAAGACCTTCAAACTGAACTTGGCGTTACTAAAAATGTTGCTGTAAAGATGCTCTATACAGGCGGTCTTAAAATATATTCAACCATGGAAAAAAGAGTGCAGGACGCTGTTGATAAGGTGTTTAGCAATCCTAAAAATTATATTTACTATGATGAAGAAGACCCTGTTCAGTCTGCCATTGTTATTTTAGACCCTAAAACAGGTTATGTAAGAGCTATGTCAGGTGGTCTTGGTAAAAAAGGCGGGGAAATGATCTTAAACCGTGCTTATCAGACTTTCCGTCAGCCCGGAAGTTCGATTAAACCACTTACCGTTTACGGTCCGGGATTTGAAAAAGGTGCATTTACACCTAATACAGTCGTTGTCGACAGCGAATACAAAGAGGGAAACCATATATTTAAAAATTCGTACCCGGGCTACAGAGGTGCTATGACTGTAAGAAGTGCAATTGAAAGTTCGGTTAATACAGTTGCCTGTAAGTCATTTAAAATGGTTGGTGCAGAAGTTTCGTATACCTTCGGTAAAGAAAAGTTCCATTTAGACTCTTTATGCCCTGCCGATAAAGCAACAGCACCACTTGCACTGGGAGGTCTTACCAACGGTGTTTCTGTTGAAGATATGACTGCAGCTTACAGCATATTTGCAAATGACGGTGTTTATAATGAGCCTATGACATACACTAAAGTTTTAGACAATGAGGGAAAAGTCTTACTTGAGAAAAAGCCTAAATCTTCTGTTTCAATGTCAAAACGAGGCGCACAAACAACATTAAACTGCTTAAGAGGAGTTGTCTTAAGGGGTACAGGCGGAGGCGCAAGTATTTCTTCAACTATTGATATAGCAGGAAAAACAGGTACAACAGATAATAATCATGACAGATGGTTTATGGGTATAACCCCTTACTATGTTGCAGGTTGCTGGGTTGGATATGACCAGCAAAAGCCAACAAATATGTATGGCTCAAACCCTGCAATCGTCTTGTGGAAAAACTGTATGTCAGAAATATTAAAAGGATTAGAACCAAAACGCTTCGATTATTCGGCAATGACTAAAGAAGACCTGCAAGTAGTAGTGGTTGAGCCTGATGAGGATGACTTAAAGCCTCTATCTGAAAAGGTGTGTCTTGATTCAGGGAACTTAGCAAGTGAACTTTGCGGTCTGGCTTCAGGCGGTTCACGGGCAGTAACCAAAAAGTTTAATGAAGATGAAGTTCCGCTTGAGACCTGCACAGGCCATCAGGAAGCTTTGATTGACACATCAACAGGAATGATAGCAAACGAAAACTGTCCGCCTGAATATGTAAGTACACAGGTTGTGTATGTACCGGCACTTCAAAGCTGCAAACGCCATTAAAAAATTGAAAATTCATAATTAATCATAAAAAAGCATCGCTTATGCGATGCTTTTTTATGTTCTACTTTTATAACTTGTCTAATACAATATAAAAAGGTGATTTGAAATTGATAGAAAATTATTTTCCTAAGAAGTTTAGTTTTGTTATAAAGAGAGCCCTAGAGCTAAAAAATCTGACAGAAATAAGGGTAAGGATAAATAAGCCACTTATGTTTTCCTTTTGCGGAGATAAAAAATATATAAATGTAAAGGGTGAGATTACCGATAAAAAAGAAGATGAAATGCCAATTGTTTTTAAAGAAGATATTGTAAACATAATGGCGCTTATGTCATCTAGCTCTGTGTATGCATATAAAGATGAAATTAAAAGGGGATTTATAACCTTAAAAGAGGGGCACAGGGCAGGAATATGCGGCAGAAGTGTGAATGGCGGAGAATACATAAAAGACATTACCAGCATCAACATAAGAATTGCAAGAGATATAAAAAGAGTTTCTGATAAATTTATAAAAAATATATTAAATAATTCTGCTTTAATAATTGCACCTCCGGGGTGCGGGAAGACAACATTTTTAAGAGATGTTGCAAGAAACCTGTCAAGCCTTAATAAAAATGTTGCAATAGCTGATGAAAGGTGCGAGATTGCGCCTGTAGTTTCAGCAAATGCAGTGTTTGATTTAGGTGATAACATTGATGTTTTGTCGGACTATAAAAAGGATTTGGGGATGCTGATGTTACTTCGCACTATGAATCCTGATGTCATAATAACAGATGAAATTGCAGACCTTTCAGATTTTAAGGCAGTTGAGCAAATTGTAAATTCAGGCGTCAAAGTGGTTGCAAGTTTTCACGGGGGAAACGCTTTAGAATATAAAAATCGTTTGGAGGGTATGGGAATTAAAAGGGATATCTTTCCTGTTAAAATACTATTAAACAAGAAATTTGAGGGAAAATTATGTTAAAGCTATTAGGCGCAGTCTTTACGGTTTCGGGGCTTGGACTTTTAGGAATAAAAATGAGTAATGAGATAAAAGAAAAGACAGAACTTGCAAAAGGCTTTAAAAACGGATTTTTATACATAAGGTCGGAAATATCTCTTTCTTATAATTTGCTTTTTGACGGGATTAAAAAAGCCGCCGATTTTGCAGGAAGTGCAAAACAGTATTTTGACAAGTGCCATAATCTTATGAAAAAAGAGTCTGTTACATTTAAAGAATGTTGGGAAAAAGCAATTTTGGATATAGAGGATAAAAAGCTTTATGAAATATTAAGAGAGCTTGGGAAAAGACTAGGGCAAAGCAATGTGGAGACAGAGCTTTCGGTTATAGATGATATAAATGTTAAACTCGATTTATACATATCGGGGCAGGAGAAAAGACTTGTAACAGAGGGGCAAATTTATAAAAAAGCAGGTTTTATATTAGGAATAGCAGTTGTTATACTTATGATTTAAAAGGAGTAAAAAAATGGAAGTTGAGCTTATTTTTAAAATTGCGGCAATAGGAATTTTAGTTTCTGTATTAAATCAGCTTTTAATAAAATCAGGGCGTGATGACCAGGCAATGATGACCACTTTAGCAGGTTTAATAGTGGTGCTGTTTATGATGATAGAAAAAATAAGTCTTTTATTTCAGACAATAAAAGATACCTTTGGATTTTAATGGATATCTTTAAATTTATGGGACTTGCCCTTTTAACGGTCATCTTGTCTGGGATTGTTAAAGAGTATAAAAGGGAGTTTAGTATTTATATAGTAATAGCATCAGGTCTTATATTCTTTTTGGGGGTAAGCTTTTACACAAAAGATGTGTTTTCTTATGTGGAAAGTTTATGCGACAGGGTAGGTATAGATAAATCATACCTTAAAATTTTAATAAAAGTCATAGGCGTTTCGTACATAACTGAATTTACATCATCTGTTTGTAAAGATGCGGGGGAAACATCGGTATCTTTAAAGGTTGATATTATAGGAAAGCTTGTGGTTTTATGTGCATCGCTTCCATTACTTCAGGAAGTTTTGGATACTATATTTAAATTGGGATAAGCCTTATGAAAAAGTTTTTAATAGTTTTAATAATTTTACTTAACATCTCTGAAATGGTATATGCAAACGAGATACTTAATCAGTTCCAAAAAAGCAATATAGCAGAAAGTTTAAATAAAGAAAGTGAAATCTTTCCTGAATTTGATGCATATAAAACGGTAGAAAATCTAGTGAGTGGAAAAACGCTTGACCATAAACACATCATAAAATCAATTATAGATTTTTTCTTAAAGGAATTTTATGCTATATTTAAAATCTGCTTTGCCATTTTGATAATAGGACTAATGTCTGGAATTATTAATGCTTTAGGGGAGTCATTTTTTACAAAAGGGACTGTTTTAGCATCTAAAATCGCATTTTATTCGGTGTTTGCATCTGTAAGCACAGCATCATTTTTAAAAGTCTTAGAACCTGCTAAAGAATCCATAGAAAGTATTTGCATTATGATAAAAGCATCTATACCTGCATTAATTACAATGACCTCTTTATCAGGAGGAATAATAACAGCAGGATTTATGAACAGTGTTTTGATTTTGCTTGTAACAGGTATACAGGAAGTAATGACAAAAATAGTTTTTCCTGTTATTTTAGCATCGGTAGCGTTATCTGTTGCAAACAATATGTCAGACAGAATTAATGTAAAAGTAAGTGTGGGTGCGCTAAGGCAGTTTTCAAAATGGCTCATAATATTTTTAATGGCAATATATACGGGCTTTTTTGGTATTTACGGAATTTCGGGAGCGGCAATAGACAAAACAATGACCAAAGCAGCTCATTTTGCAATAGGAACATCTGTCCCAATTGTAGGCGGAGTTTTGGCAGACTCCATTGAAACCATACTTACAACGCTTTCGGCTGTAAGGAATATAACTGGAGTATTATGCATAATAGTGATAGTGATAGTTTTACTGTCGCCTGTTTTAAAAACTGCGGCGGCAATGTGGTGCTTTAAAATCTGTTGTGCTTTTTTAGAGCCATTTTGTGATAAAAATTCATTAAAACTTATGCTTGATATAACAGAAAGTTTGTCTTTGGTTTTTGCAGTTTTAATTTGCATAATGATTTTGTTTTCAGCATGTGTTGGAATTATATTAATGAGTGGGAATATGCTAAGGTGAAATGATTGATATTATATTTAAAATTTCAGGTGCGATAATAGTTTTAAATGCTGTAATACTACTTGTACCTCATGGTAAATTTGAAAAATACATATCTTTAATCACGGGGCTTTTAATTATATTAATAGTGCTTTCTGTGTTTTGGGATATAAGTTACGATATAGATTTTAATATAGCCTACAATAATTTAAGTTATGACAGTACTGATTTAGAAAAGGAATTACAAAGTAGCTTAGAGAACGATTTGGAGCAACGGTATTTAAGTGATACGAACTTTAAAGACAGTATTAAAGATATAGATGTAAAATTAGAAAACGAAACAATATCTGTAAAGATAAAACTGGTTAAAAGTGAACATAAAGAGGAAATTATAAATGAAGTATCAACATTTTATGACATAAAAAAAGCCTTTGTTGTGATAGAATAGGAAAAGCTTATGAATTACAGTGATTTACTTTCGAAATTAAAAAACAAAAAGATGCTCTTATATCTGGCAGGTTTTGGTGTGCTTCTTATGCTTTTTGGTATGACGGGAACTAAAGATAACACTAAAGAGGTTTTACCCGTAACAGAGCTTGAAAGAATTGATGTAAAAAGCTTGGAGAGGATTTTGGAAACAGTTGAGGGAGCGGGGAAAGTAAAAGTTTTTATTACATATAATGACAGCACTGAAAAAGTACCTGCATCAAACATAAAAGAAGTAAGAGATGACGGAAAAAGCACCAAAGAAACAAATATAATAACCGACAAAGGAGAGCCTTACATAGTAAAAAAAGTATCTCCTACCGTAAGGGGGATTTTGGTAACAGCCACAGGAGCTTCTTCCGAAGCTATAAAAATAAGACTTTTAAAAAGTGTTAAGGGCGCAACCGGAGTACAAAGCAGTAAAATCCATATTGAGAAAGCGGGATAGAAAGGAAAGATAAAAATGCTCAAAAAAATCGGCGCAAAAAACTTAATAACCATCACTTTTGCAGTTATATTAATCGTTGCAGGGGTAATGAACTGGCGTTATAACGGAGGCGAAAATGCTAAAATTTTAGGTCAGGCGGCTTATGTTAACAATGATGTTTTGGTAGAAGAGGATTCGGGGTTTGAAAGCTTAAGACTTAAGAAAGAAACAGCAAGAGAAGAAGCAGTCGAAATGTTAAAAGAAATCATTAATAATGAAAAATCAGGGGAAAATCAGATTGCATCCGCTCAGGATAAAATGGCACTCATTGCCTTTCATAAAGAACAGGAGGCAAGTTGTGAAGCTATACTTAAAAGCAAGGGCTTGGGCGAAGATGTTTTGGTTACTGTAGAAGATGACAGTGCAACGGTTACGGTAAAAACTTTGGAACTTTCTCCTGCCCAAATCACTCAAATAACCGAAACAGTTATGGAACAAACATCATTTCCTGCCGATAAAATAAAAATTTCAACTTCCCGTTGATAAATTCTAAAATGTATGGTATACTCTACTTATAAAGATTAATTTGGGAGGAATACTATGTCTCAGTTAAACGAAAATGCAGGAACCGTTAAAATTTCGGAAGAGGTTATTCAGGATATAACTGCTGTAGCCGCATCAGAGGTTGATGGCGTTTTAGGAATATGCGACCAAAAAGGCGGTCTTTTCGGCATAAAAGCTTCAGCAAAGGGAGTAAGAGCAGAGATTAGTGAGGGAATGGTAGACATTGATGTTGATATTGTAGTTCGCTTTGGTGTTAAAATGCAGGAAGTTTCAATGGAACTTCAAAGCAAAATCAAAAAAGCAGTTGAATCTATGACAGGGCTTTTGGCATCTAAAATCAATGTATGCGTAAAAGGAATTGAGTTCCCTAAAGAAGAAAATGAACAATAAATATTAAAAAGGGGCGGATATTCCGCCTCATTTTGGTTTTACGGGAGAAAATATGTTTTTGTTTAATTTTAAAAAGCCTCACTTTATGATAGCGCTTTTAAATTTTTTAGGCTACGGGATTTTAATGTTTATGTATCCCGAAAGCATAAAAGAGCTGTTTATTATGGGGCTTATGGTAACAGTTATTTTAATATTAAGCTGTGCAATAATTAATAAAATGAGTATAAGGGACGGTTACATATTTTTAATTGTCTCAATGCTTTTCTCTATAGGCGAGATTATGCTATTAAGACTTGATATGCAATACGGCAAAAAGCAAATCTTATGGCTTATGGTAAGTCTGGTATGCTTTTTTATAGTTTATTTTTCAGTATTAAAATTAAACATCTGGGATAAGCTTCACTATTTTTATTATGTATCAGCAATAGTGCTTTTTGTTGTAACCTTAATTTTTGGTATTACTGTCGGTGGCTCTAAAAACTGGATTGTAATAAAAGGAATAAGTTTTCAACCATCAGAAATCATAAAGCTTCTGGCAGTTTTTTTAATGGCTGACAGGTACGCCCACCCCGAAAAGTACAGATTTAAGAAAATTAATGAAGATATAATGCTTTCGCTTTTAATATACTCATTTTTAATGTTTCTGGTAATACAAAGAGAATGGGGAACGGCAGTTTTAATCTTTTTGGTACATATAAGTCTTATGTTTGTTTTTTCGAGAAACAAAAAGGTTATGCTTATAAATACTTTAGGGGCAGTATTAGGTGTAGTTCTTGGCTTTTATTTTGTAAGTCATATAAAGGTGAGAGTAGATGTGTGGCTTAATCCCTGGGAAGATATTGCGGGAAAAGGCTACCAGATTACACAATCGCTCTTTGCTATAGGTTCAGGCGGATTTTTTGGTAGCGGAATAGGTTTGGGAAGTCCCGAAGATATACCTGAAGTTCATTCGGACTTTATATTTTCTGCAATTTGCGAAGAATTTGGAATTCTTGGCGGAATTGCAGTTATAATGCTGTTTTTTATAATGGTATACAGAGGCATAAGACTTTCTATGCAGACAGATA
>JAZSNJ010000070.1:0-4851 GCA_045536355.1 Clostridia bacterium
TACGATCCGACTTCTAAAATAGGTTCTAAAGATGAATGAAGATAGGTTATCTTATCAGGGTTATTCTTATTTTTTATATAGGTTGGGATGGAATCCATAGGACCCGGTCTATACAAAGCAATACCTGCAATTACATCTTCTAAAGACTTTGGTTTAAGCTCACTCATAAACTTTCTCATTCCGGGTCTTTCAAGCTGAAAGACTCCAAGTGAATCACCATTGCCCAACATATCATATACATTTTTATCGTTAAAGTCGATATCTTGATATGAAAAATTATTACCTATCATTTTTATAGTATCATCTATAACAGTTAATGTTCTTAACCCTAAAAAGTCCATCTTTAAAAGACCCAACTCTTCTAAAAGGGTCATTGTATACTGCGTTGAAATAAGGTCTTCTGCTTTATATAAAGGAACATAATCAGATACAGGCTTATCTGTAATTACAACACCTGCCGCATGAGTAGATACATTTCTCGGCATATTTTCAACTGCCAAAGCAGTATCTAACATTTTTCTTATGCTGTTATCTGTACGGTAAAGTTCATTAATTTTCTTATTTTCTTCAATACATTTTTTTAATGTTATACTTTTATCATTAGGTATAAGTTTAGCAATTTCATCTGCAACAGAATATGGGATTTCTAAAACTCTTGAAACATCTCTTACCGCTCTTTTAGCAGCCATAGTATCAAATGTTGCTATTTGTGCGACATGGTCCACACCATATTTTTTTGTAACATACTCTATTACCTCATGGCGTCTTCTGTAACAAAAGTCCATATCAATATCAGGCATACTAACTCTTTCGCTATTCAAAAATCTTTCAAAATATAGTGAATATTTTAAAGGATCAATATCTGTTATATAAAGACAATACGATACAATACTTCCTGCAGCAGAGCCTCTTCCGGGACCTACCGGAATATTGTTTTCTCTAGCAAATCTTATTACATCCCATACAATTAAAAAGTAATCAACAAAGCCCATATTTTCTATTACATCAAGTTCATTTTCAAGCCTTTTAATTGCTTCTTGGTTTTGGTCATACCTCTTCTGGTAACCATCAAGACAAAGCTTTTTAAGATATTCTTTTGGAGTGGTATCGTTTGGTACAGGAAACTTAGGTAAAAACCTGTCATTAAAACTAAATTCTACATTACATTTATCAGCAATTTCATTTGTTGTGTTAACAGATGATTGATATTGTGCGAGTGCTTCTTTCATCTGCTCTTCAGTTTTTAAATAAAACTCCTCAGTTTCAAACTTCATGTGTTCTTCGTTAATTGTTTTTTTAGTTTGAATACACATTAAAACTTCCTGGGAAAAAGCATCATCTTTATTTACATAATGAACATCATTGGTAGCAACAGTTTTAAGGCCTAGTTCTTTTGAAAGTTCATTTAATTTTATATTAACTTTTTGCTGTTCAGCTAAACCATGGTTTTGAAGCTCGATATAAAAATCATCTTTACCAAAAATGCTAATATACTCCTCAGCTTTTTTAACTGCTTCATCATATCTGTCTGAAAGTATAAGGCGTGGGATATCACCAGCTAAACACGCAGAAAGTGCAATTAAGCCCTCAGAGTATTTTTTAAGCTCTATAAGGTCAATTCTTGGTTTATAATAAAATCCTTCAGTAAAACCGTTAGAAACAAGTTTAATTAAGTTTTTATAACCTGTGTTGTTTTTAGCAAGTAAAACCAAATGGCCATATTTGGAATCATTATTGGAATCCTTATCATACATCGATTTGGGAGCAGTATATACTTCACACCCAATTATAGGTTTAACACCACTTTTTACAGCATATTTGTAAAATTCAATCGCACCAAACATAGAGCCATGGTCAGTTATAGCAATTGCTGACTGTCCAAGCTCTTTAGCTCTATCAATTAATTTTTTAATTGAACATGCACCGTCTAACAAACTGTATTCGGTGTGCACATGCAAGTGAACAAATGACATTAATAATTCCCCATTTATAATTTGTTTGCAATCTCCAAAATCTTTTTAAGCCTGTGATTTACACCAGATTTTGTTAAAGGTGTTTTTAACATTTCGCCTAGTTCTGTTAAAGTAAGATCCGGATATTCGCACCTTAAGATTGCAACCTCTCTCAAACTTTCTTCTAAATTTGTAACACCGATTATTTCATCAATTTTATAAATTGCTTCAATATGAGTATCGGCAGCATTACGGACTTTTTCTTTGTTTGCAATCTCGCAGTTAACAGCCCTGTTCATATTATTAGAAAACTCTTTCATAACTTTTACAGAATGAAATTCTAAAAGCGATTTGACTGAACCAATTCTTCCTAAAAAATCACAAATTTGTTCAGAATTTTTCAAATATAAAAAATAATTCGAATTTCTTACAATAATTTTAGGTTTTAGCTCATATTCTTCAAGCAAACTACTTAATTCTTTAATAGGTTTTCTGTGTGGTGTTGAAATTTCAAGATGATATCTCGTATCTGGTTCTGTCGCCGACCCTGCCACTAAAAAAGCACCTCGTATAACGGAAGATTTACAGCAGTCATTTTCTATTATATAATCAGATATATTGTACGAAACAAAATTTTTCATATCATGTGAATTTTTAATAAGAGTCATTTCTTCCAAAACCAGACTTAACTTATCGCTTGATGCAATTTCAACATTATAAGTAAAACCTTTTTTCTTTTCAATTTTTTCTACAGCCGGAATAAACCCAAAATAAAATTCAGTTAAATATGTAATTCTTTTAACAACCTGAGGGTTGGAAATTTTAACCATTAACGAATTATCTTTTATAGTTGAACCAAAGCATATTATTCCTAAAAGTTCAGCTTTGGCACAGCATTTGTTTTTTATCGGTAATTTACACAATTCCCTTTTCACGGTAGAAGTAAATGAAATAATAATCACCCCTTATACTTAAAGCACCGATAAGTTATTTAAATTTTCTTATCGGTGTCTTAATTATCTGTTATCTTTTTCAATATCTCTATGATGCTTAGTAGTTTTATAACCCTTATTATATAAAAATTCGTGCATCATTTCAACCATAGTAACTGAGCGGTGCATTCCACCCGTACAACCAATGGCAATTACAAGTTGCTTTTTACCCTCTTCAATATAATGAGGTATTAAAAATTCAATCATTTGTTTGAGCATTTCTAAAAAATGCTCTGTTTGAGGCCACTTTTTAACATAATCCTGAACAGCTTTCTGAAGCCCTGTTGAATCTTTTAATTCATCAATATAAAACGGATTTGGCAAAAATCTAACATCAAACACAAGATCAGCATCAACAGGGATACCATATTTATACCCAAATGACATTACATCAATTAATAGTCCTGAAGAAAAGCTACCTTCAGTATAAATGTTTTGTATTTTTTCTTTTAGGTCATTTATGAGTAGGTCGGTCGTATCAATAATATGAGTTGCATTTTTCCTGATATCTTCTAACAACTTACGCTCTTTTTCTATACCGTCTGAAATTTTTCCATCGCCTGACAAAGGATGAAGTCGTCTTGTTCCTTTATATCTTTTTATAAGCGAATTATCACTCGCATCTAAAAACAAAATGTCTACAATATAACCATCAGTAGTAATTTGGTTTAAGACATTTAAAAAGTCATTAAAAAGACTTCCACCCCTTATATCAATAACAACTGCCGCCTTATCAATTTTGCCCTGAGAATTGTAGCAAATTTCAACAAATTTAGGAATTAAAACCGGTGGCAAGTTATCCACACAATAAAATCCTAAATCTTCTAAGCATTTTACAGCTGTTGATTTACCGGCACCTGACATACCGGTAACAATTACAAATTTCATATCTTATACCCTCAATTATTATACTCTAAAGAATCCCAATCGAATTTAGTTAAATCGCCTTTAGTTTTAAGCTCAGGATAATTCCACTGTCTTAACACTTCATAAATTGATATTGCAACTGTGTTTGATAAATTTAAGCTTCTTATATCATTTTGCATTGGAAGTCTCACACAGTAATCTTTATTTTCGTATAAGAGCTGTTCATTGATCCCTGCATCTTCCCTGCCAAAAACCAAATAAGCATTATCGGGATAACTTACATCAGAAAACAAATTTCTTCCTTTTGTTGTAAAATAATAAAACTTACCGTCCTTGTTTTTTTCAAAAAATTCTTCTGTTGAATTATACATTTTAATATCCATAAAGTGCCAGTAATCAAGCCCGGCTCTTTTAAGCTTTTTATCTTCGATTTTAAACCCCATAGGCCCTACAAGATGCAAAACCGTGTTTGTTGCAGCACAGGTTCTTACAATGTTCCCTGTGTTTTGCGGAATCTGGGGCTCAATTAAAACTACATTAAGTACCATTTATTATTCTTCTTCCCAGTTATGATAAATATTTTGAACATCATCATCATCTTCCAAGCTGTCAATAAGTTTATTCATATTCTTAACATCTTCTTCATCTGTTAATTTTACAGTCGTTTGTGGAACATTTTCAACCTGTGAAGAAGAAAATTTATACCCTTTGCTTTCAAGCGCATCACAAACCAATGAAAAATCATCTGGTTCAGTTAAAACTTCAAAATATGCTTCACCTGCATTAAAATCTGACGCACCTGCATCTAAAGCATCCATCATAACCGTTTCTTCCTCATAGTCGCCATCTTCATTATCAACTATAATTACACCCTTTTTATCAAACATAAAGCCAACGCAACCAACCTGTCCTAAATTACCGCCGAATTTATCAAAATAGTGGCGCATAGATGATGCAGTTCTGTTTCTGTTATCTGTAAGAGCTTCAACAATTACTGCAACGCCTGATGGGCCATAGCCTTCATAAATTATTTCTTCATA
>JAZSNJ010000096.1:0-3907 GCA_045536355.1 Clostridia bacterium
TATCCAAAGGAAATCAAAGCATTTTATATGCGTCTTAATGATGACGGTAAAACCGTTGCAGCTATGGACTGCTTAGTTCCCGGTATTGGCGAAATTATAGGCGGTAGTCAGAGAGAAGAAAGACTTGATGTACTGCTTTCAAGAATGAAAGAGTTAGGTCTTAACGAAGAAGATTATAAACATTATCTTGATTTAAGAAGATACGGTGGCACAAAACATGCAGGATTTGGACTTGGTTTTGAAAGAGCAGTTATGTATTTAACAGGTATGGGTAACATCCGTGATGTTCTTCCTTATCCAAGAACAGTTAATAACCTTGGCTAAAGGAGTACAAAATGAAATATATTTATAAGCCTAAAGGTGTGTGTTCACAGCAAATAGAGTTAGACATTGAAAATGATGTTGTAACAGATGTAAAGTTTTACGGTGGTTGCAGCGGTAATACACAAGGCGTTGCAAAACTTGCAACAGGCAGAAAAAAAGAAGAAATAATTACGCTTTTAGAGGGCATAAAGTGTGGGTTTAAACAGACTTCATGCCCCGATCAACTTGCACAGGCATTAAAGGAAATTGAGTAATAAAAAGCCTTGACAATTTAAAGGCTCTCTATTATAATAAATTCCGTTATCTGGGTGTGGCGCAGTTTGGTAGCGTGCTTGAATGGGGTTCAAGAGGCCGAGAGTTCAAGTCTCTCCACTCAGACCATAAAAACAGACTCCCTTTTAGGGGGTCTGTTTTTATGTATAAAATAGAAGAGACTTGAACTCTAGAACTTTTAACAATAAAAAAACCACCCTTTGGGGTGGTTTTTATTGTTATACCGCCATAAATATTGTTGCAACAAATGCGATTAAGGCAGATGCCAGTTCTTTTTTCGTTAATTTTTCTCTTCTTAAAATTACAATTAAGGTTGAGCAGATAATAACGCCACCTGTTACTATGGGGTATTGTATTGATGCAGGTAAACTTAAAAGCGCAATTAAAAGAAGAAAGTTTCCCACACTGTTTAAAACAGAGTAAATTGAACAGTAAAAGACCGACTGTTTAGTTATACAAAAATCTTTGTCTTTGTTTGTAACAAGCAATATAAGTGCAATTAAAACAGTAATAATTTTAGTAAGCATCATAAAACTGCCACTGTCTACACAAATAGTAGGGTATGACTGATGAAATTTTGAAACAACACCAACTAAACCGTTTAATATAAACACCATTATGTAGTATTTAAAGGCTTTTTTTGACTCTTCTTCCTTTTTGACAGACATTAAAACAGAGAGTGCAATAAGTATCAGACAGACAACTTTAACAATTGTTAATTCTTCGCCTGTCATTATGCCATATAAAAATGGCAACAGCATTCCGCCGATCATACAAAACACTGAATAAACAGAAAGGTTTGCATACTTAAATGCCATTATCGAGCAGTAACTTAAAGCCACACAAATTATACTGTAAACCAAAGCTGTTAAAACAGAAAATAAGGAAATTTCTAAGTGCGCTTTGTTTACTATTAACAAAACTATAATTCCCGAAAGGGAAGTATAAAGTGCAAACTTTAAAGAGGCATTTAATGTGCTTCCTTCCTGTTTTTTAAATCCTTCATTAAAAACGAACTGGAAGGAAAACATAATAACTGCTATGGCAATCATTATATAAGGCATTATTTTTTGCCTCCCTGAGTAAATGCTAAGTTTCTATAACCGCCTTCTTTTCTCTGGCATTCTTCTTTCCAGAGTTCTTTAATATGATCATAAACTGCGTCATCTATTTCAGGAGTTCCTTTTGAAAAAGTAGGAAGAAGCATATCGCCTGCAACTTTAGGGTCAGTACAAGCAGTATCATTTCTCCATAAGTCTCTTACTTTCTTATCACGAAGGTTTGGAATTTCTTTTGGAATACCACCGTCTAAAATTGAACGGTAAGCAAACATGCCGGGCAAGAACATATCCAACGCTTCATAAACATCAATTATATCAGCGTTTTCGTCGCCTCTGACTCTTTCAACAAAATAGTACATACATGAGTAGTCGGAACCGCCGTGCCCAAAGCGTTCGGGATCGCCCGGGAATTCAGGTGCAGGTCTGTAACTTTCAAGTTTTTCAGGACCATATTCGCCTGAAAATTCATCAAAGTTTACATAAAGCTGATAAAAATCACCTGATTTAGCATCTTCTCTTGCAGTTTCCATTCTTCCTTTTGAGCCATACATTGAGTACCAGATAGAGTTTTTATAAAGGCCACCATGTATGCTCTTGATGATACCACCATTTTCAAGTGTTACCATCTCTATACCAAATCCACCGCTTTTTGCACCTATTCTTAAATGTCTTTCCATTTTTGTTCCCTCAAAACCTGTAACTGAAACCGGTCTTAATCCTGTTATATGGATAATTGGGCCCAATGAATGAGTGCAATAAAATGTTGAATACATATTGTTTCTCCAATGGTCTTTTTCACCATATGTAATACTGTGCCAAATGGATTCACAGTTATGAATGTATTCACATTCACCGTATTCAAATTCGCCTATTTTGTTCTCTCTGTAAAGTCTTTTCATTTCGTATGGTCCGCGCATATAGCAGTAGTTTTCACCATAAGCATAAATCATGCCTGTTTCTTCAACAGTTTCAATAAGTTCAACTGCTTCTTTCATTGTCTGAACAGGTAAGCACTCTGAAAAAACATGCTTTCCGAGTTTCATAGCCTTAATTGCAAACGGTGCATGTTCGTTTGCATAGTTTGCAAGAACAACCGCGTCCATATCATGTTTTATAAAATCTTCAAAATTATCATAAAAAGTTATGTCTAATCCGTCAGCATATTTGCGCTGCATATCAAGTGCATCTTCTGATTTGTCACAAATTGCAACAATTTCAGCATTGTTGGAAGCTGTACAGTAGTTTATCATACTTGTGCCACGGTAAGCACCCAATACGCCAATTTTTACTTTTTCCATAAATCCAACCCCTTTTTATAGTTTGGTATAATTTAATTATATCACGCCTTAACTGTAAATCAATGGATATTTTCCATATATTTGTGGAAAATAGTGCACAATTCATTGACTAATTGAAGTTTAAAAGCTATAATTTTATTTAAAGGGAGGCAAGAATAATGGATAATAATGTGTGTCATTTTGTGCCATATAACAAAGATTCACATTCTATACATACAATAAACTATGTTTTAGAAACTAAACATAAGGAAAAAACCAATCCCAAAGCTGAATCTGTGTATAAAATGCATTTTGTAAATGGCGGAAATGGTAACCTTTATGTAAAAGATAAAACATATTTAGTATCTGAAGGTGATATCTTTTTTACATTTCCGGGCGATGCCTATTCTATAGAATCTTTAGATAACTTTTCATATATGTATATAAGCTTTTTAGGTTCAAGAGCCAATATGATTATGGAAAGACTGAAAATCTCATCGCAAAACTTTCTGTTTTGTGATTGTTTTGATGTAAAGGATTTCTGGGAAGAGGGGTTAAACTCAAATTCCGATATAACCGATTTAATAGCGGAAAGTATACTTCTTTACACTTTCCATTTTATAGGCAATAAAACTTTATCAAAACCCGATAATGAAAAAATCTCTAATGATGTTTCGGTAATAATAAAAAATTATATTGATGATAATTTTGCATATCCAGGATTAACACTTAATGAAATAAGTATTGCTTTGTCATATAGCCCCAAATACATATCGCGCGTTTTTAAAAAGGAATTCAAAGTTGGTCTTAATGACTATATAAACACAGTAAGAATTCAATATTCGTGCACTTTGATGAATCAGGGGTTTACCAGCATATCAGATATTTCAGCTATGTGCGGATATGCTGACCCGCAGTATTTTTCCAAAGTATTTAAGTCAAAGATGGGAATTTCACCAAGAGAGTATATAA
>JAZSNJ010000004.1:0-2277 GCA_045536355.1 Clostridia bacterium
AAAAATCACTTTTTACAGCTCCTTAAAATCATATCAAATTATTCTTTTTGCTCCGGCAAATCTTGTTTTGAAATATGTGCTGTTAATATCAGCATAACAAACTTTACCGCTTGTCGAACCTGCGTGTATCATCTGACCATCTCCTACATAAATGCCTACATGGTCAACATATCCGCCTGTTTCAAAAAACATTAAATCACCCGGCTGCAAATATTCCCTCGGTATGCTTAAGCCTACCTTAGCCTGGTCTGCCGCAACTCTTGGTAAACCTTTATAATATTTGGAATAAACATATCTTGCAAATCCCGAACAATCAAAAGATGAAGGACCATTTGCCCCATATACATAAGGCTTGCCGAGATGTTTTTTTGCTTCTTCAACAATTAAAGTTGCGATTTCTTCGTTTACATACATTTCCTGAGGAACAACCTCTGAAACTTTTACATAATCTGCACTTATAAAAGCAGACTGTGTGCCATACTCAATTTCAACCCACTTGTCAAAAACATTTAAAACCTTAAATGTATTTCCCTTGTCGGCAGTTGTTATAACTTTAGTATCAATTCCCTGACCTGCTCTTACATTAACGCCTGTGCCTGAAACTGTTGCTACTTTATATGGTGTAACAGGTTTAAAAAAGTCATTATAAATATATCCTGTTTCACCAACTTTATATTCAATTAGTGTCCAATCCTCGCCAAGAGATACAATTTCGAATGTAGTGCCACCGTATACTTTGGTGAGAATTTTTGCATCGGTACTTGCTTCTTCTCTTACATTTACAACATCACCAGTTACAACGCCAATCTTAACATTTTCTGCTAAGGCTGACACCTGGAATAAAAACATAAGAGTAAAGACTAAGCAAATAACCTTTGCGGTCTTTTTAAAACTCATCAAATAACCAACCTTTCAAAGTTTACATTGGTTATTATAAGACAATTTTAACAATTTGTCAAGAGTTTTTAACAATTTTTGTAACAATTTCTTAACAATTTAACAAAATCAGTAATTCTCAAGCGCATCTTCAAGCCATACTGCACCAAGGTCAAGCGCTGCATATAAGCTGTTTTTCTTTGATGATTTAACAACTCTTTCCGAATCCTGAAGCTGTGATTTGTTAGTTAAAAGCTGAACAGATATTTCAGTGGTTACATCTAGATTGTCAATTTTTTCGGTATCTTTTACTAAAAGCTCTATAATATAATCATCGTCAATAAAACCATAATACATTTTATTGCCTCTTCTTACTATAGGCTTTCCTTTATACATAAGCTCATCAAGCTTTGCTTTTTTTGTTGCCATATCTAAATCTCCTTTTGTTTCTTTATTAATATTAATATTTTACCACATATTAGGTTTAGTGTAAAGTGAATTTTGCAGTATTTTGCTTTTATGACATTTTTTATTAAATTTTTTTAAAAATTTTTTATAAGAAAAATTGAGAAAAAACGAGAAAATCATTAAAAATAAAAGAATTTATAAAATGTATTAAATTTTTTGCAAAAAAGGTGTTGACAATTAATAAAAAATGTATTAAAATGGCACAGTAAAATATGAAATCTAATTAAGGAGGTTTTTTCTATGGGTACATTTATGGCTAACGCTCAGAACATTGAAAGAAAATGGTATATCATAGATGCTGAAGGCAAACCATTAGGAAGAGTTGCTGCTCAGGTTGCTGCTATCTTAAGAGGCAAACATCTTCCTACATTCACACCACATGCTGATTGTGGCGATCATGTTATTGTTATTAACTGCGCTAAAGCTGTTGTAACAGGCAAAAAATTAACCAATAAGAAATATTATCATCACACAGGTTGGATTGGCGGAATTAAAGAAACATCTTATGAAAAGATGCTTGAAAAATTCCCAACAAGACCAATGGAACTTGCAATCAAAGGTATGCTCCCAAAAACAACTTTGGGTGCTAAAGCATTAAAAAGAGTTCGTCTTTACGCTGGTGCAGAGCATGAAAACCTTGCTCAGAAACCTGAAGTATGGACTGCAGAAATTAAATAAGGAGGGTAATGGACAATGGCTAAAACAGAAGGCCTTTACGGCACAGGAAGAAGAAAACAATCAGTTGCCAGAGTAAGACTGTTACCTGGTAAAGGAAATATCGTTATAAACGGTAAATCACTTGACGAATATTTTGGTCTTGAAACACTTAAAGCTATCGTTAAACAGCCTTTAGTTGTAACAGATACATTAAATAAGTTTGATGTAATGGTTAATGTTGCAGGCGGTGGCTTTACAGGTCAGGCAGGTGCTATC
>JAZSNJ010000063.1:0-7989 GCA_045536355.1 Clostridia bacterium
ATTGCCCGTGATGAATTAGGATATCTTAAAACAAACGAGCGATTATTTATTGATGCATCATCAAATTGATTTAACATTACTAAGGAGGATTTTGCATTTATGCAGCTTGAGGTAGGTAGTATTATTGAGGGGAAAGTTACGGGTATCACAAAATTTGGTGCTTTTGTTCTGATTAATGGGGGGCAAACTGGCCTGGTACATATTTCTGAAATTGCAACTGACTATGTTAAAGATATTAATGACCACATAAAGGTAAATGATAAAGTAAAAGCAAAAGTGGTGTCAATTGTTCCCGGTGGCAAAATCAGTCTTTCTATTAAACAGGTATTAGAGCAGGAAAAGGTTTCAAAAGCATCACGACCTTTAGATGTTGAAATGTTTAAATCCAAAAACAGTGATAAGCTTTCATTTGACGATATGATGAATAAGTTTAAAATGGACAGTGATGAAAAAATGCAAACACTTAAAAGAAATTTTGAATCAAAGCGTGGATTTAACGGAAAAAGGAAATAATTAAAAAAGGAACCATTGAAGGTTCCTTTTTTTTGGAGCTGGTGAGGGGAATCGAACCCCTGACCTTTCGATTACGAATCGAATGCACTACCGACTGTGCTACACCAGCAAAAAACTCTAAACAGTTAATAAGAGGGGAAATGTTATTTGAAAATAACAATTACCCCTCTTTAATTACCTATCATCCTGATTAAGCTCTTGTAACCTTACCTGAACGCAAGCATCTTGTGCATGCATGAATTGATTTAGGAGTTCCGTCCACAATCGCCTTTACTTTTCTAACATTAGGTTTCCAGGTTCTGTTTGTTCTGATGTGTGAGTGAGAAACTGCAATACCAAACACAACACCTTTTCCGCAAATATCAAATTTTGCCATCTATGTTACACCTCCTTGAATGAATACATCCATTAAAACACAACCTATTTTAACAGATATATTAAAAAAATGCAAGTTTTTTTTAGAAAAAAATTGCAAAATTAGAAAAAAAGATATATAATACTATTTGAAACAATCTATTCTAATGATGAATGAAGGTGTAAATATGGAAACTGTTCAGTTTACAGTATCTCTTAAAAAGATAAAAGAAGAATTCGGACTTGAAGTTATTGCAGGACATAATGCTGTTGAAATTACTGAAATTTCAAACACTGATGTAAACAGACCCGGTTTACCTATAGCAGGTTTTTTTGATTATTTTGAAAGTACCAGAATTCAGGTCTTAGGTAAGATGGAGTTTACTTATCTTGAAAATATGAATTCTGACGAACGAAGAAACTCTTTGGATAAACTTTTTTCAACTAAAATTCCTGCAGCAGTTATAACAAGAAATCAGGAACCTTTCCCAGAACTTATTGAAATGGCTTTAAAACATTCTGTTCCACTTCTTAAAACTGCAGATAACACATCAAGATTTATGTCTAGACTTATAAGCTACCTTAATGTTGAATTAGGCGACAGAATAACAAGACATGGTGTTTTGGTTGAAGTTTACGGTGAAGGTATTTTGATTTTGGGAGAAAGCGGTGTAGGCAAAAGCGAAACTGCTATTGAACTTGTTAAAAGAGGACATCGTTTAATTGCGGATGATGCTGTTGAAATTAAGAAAGTTTCAGCAATCTCCTTAGTAGGAAGCGCACCACCTATAATAAGGCATTTTATTGAACTTCGAGGTATCGGAATTGTTGATGTTAAGAAAATTTTTGGTATGGGTGCTGTTAAAGATACCGAAAAAATCGATATGGTAATTCAACTTGAACCGTGGGAAGAACACAAAAAATATGACAGACTCGGTCTTCAGGATGAAACTATAAACATTTTAGGAATTGACATTCCTGCGCTTACCATTCCGGTAAGACCTGGCAGAAACTTAGCAATTATCATAGAAGTTGCCGCCATGAATAACAGACAAAAAAGAATGGGATACAACGCAGCTGAAGAATTAAATCAAAGACTTACAGCTGATATGGAATTAAAAACAAACAATAATGATAAAATTAAAGGAGAAGAGTAATGTATTACATTGGTATAGATTTAGGTGGAACAAACATCGCAGCAGGTTTAGTTAACGAAGATGGAAAAATTGTTGCAAAAAAAAGCATACCTACAGGTGGACACAGAGAAGAAGATGAAATCATCAAAGATATGGCAACAGTTGCTATAGATGTGGTTAATGATAACGGATATTCTATGGATGATGTTGTATCAATTGGTATAGGAAGTCCAGGATCTGTTAATAAGACAGAAGGTCTTATAGTTGCAGCAAACAATTTAAAATTCAACAACACCAAAATGCGTGAAAAAATTCAAAAATATATTAATAAACCAGTTTATGTTGACAATGATGCAAACTGTGCTGCGTGGGCTGAAGCAACTGCAGGTGCAGCTAAAGGCGTCAATGACTCTATTATGATAACATTAGGCACCGGTGTTGGTGGAGGTATAATTGTTAATGGCAAATTATACAGTGGTTTTAATTTTTATGGTGGAGAATTAGGACATATTGTAATAAGTGTTGACGGTCAGCAGTGTTCTTGTGGAAGAAAAGGTTGCTGGGAAGCATACTCTTCTGCAACAGCATTAGTAAGAATAACAAAAGAACATGCTGAAAAAGATAAAAACTCACTTCTTTGGAAATATTATGAAAAAGAAGGTAAATTCAGCGGCAAAACAGCGTTTAGTGCTGCAAAAGAAGGCGATAAAGAAGCTCAGGCTGCGGTAGATGAATATCTTAAATATCTTTCAGAAGGTCTTATTAACATAATTAATATTTTCCAACCTGAAATTTTGGTTATTGGTGGAGGTGTGTCCAACGAAGGTGATGCACTCTTTGGTCCACTTAATGACCTTGTGTTTAAAAATACATACACTAAAGAAGGCGTTAAGAGAACTAAAATTGTTAAAGCCTTTCTTGGAAACGATGCCGGAATTGTAGGAGCAGCTTTGCTTAAAGAATAAGTGTTGATAGGTGGTCTGAATTTGCAAGATAATATTATAACTAAGCTTTTTGAACTTACCGATAAAGATACAAATATATCTTTTAATGAACCTATGAAAAGGCACACAACATTTAAAATAGGTGGCCCGGCGGATGTGTTTGCAACTCCTGACAGCCAGACCGAATTTGTAAATATCATTAAGTTTTGTTCTGAACACGACATTCCATTTATTGTTGTTGGTAACGGCTCTAATCTTTTAATTTCGGATGACGGGGTGCGCGGCGTAGTTATTTCAACCATTAAATTGAATTCGATTGATGTAACTGAAGATGTTATTACTTCTGAGTGTGGTGCTATGCTTTCTAAGATTTCCCATGTCGCAGAAGACAACTCTCTTACAGGTATGGAGTTTGCATCAGGCATTCCCGGAACTGTAGGTGGTGCTGTTGTTATGAATGCAGGAGCATACGGTGGGGAAATGAAAGATATTGTTATAGAAACGATTTACTGTGATAAAAACGGCAATACTTTTAGAATTAATAATAGTGAGCATAACTTTTCATACAGACACAGTTTTTTCTCTGATAAAGAAATTTTCGTTTTAAAAACGAGAATTCAACTGAAAAAAGGAGATAGAAACGAAATTTCTGAAACGATGAAGGATTTAACTGCAAGACGAAATGGGAAACAGCCACTTAATTATCCAAGTGCCGGAAGTACATTTAAAAGGCCTGAAGGATACTTTGCGGCGAAACTTTTAGAAGATACAGGCCTTAAAGGTGCTTGTGTTGGCGATGCACAGGTTTCAGAAAAACATGCAGGATTTGTTATAAATAAAGGCAATGCCACTGCAAAAGATGTCAGAGAACTTATTGCATTTTGTCAAAAAAGTGTTTTTGATAAATTTGGAGTTTCTTTAGAACCGGAGATAAAATTTATCGGTGAATTTTAAAAAGTTGATTATTTTTTAATTCTGTAGTATACTATGTTTATAATTTTTATAAAGAGGTGAAGCGTATATGGCAATCAGAAAAGAAACAGTATATGGCTCAATTATAGTTTCGGATGAGGTTATAGGTAAAATTGCTGGTATTGAAGCAACAAACTGCATCGGCGTTGTTGGTATGGCTTTTAAATCGAAAGCTGATGAATTTGCTTCGCTCCTTAAAAAGGACGCTGTTAACAGAGGCGTTAAGGTTACAACTTCAGGAAATAGTCTTTCTTTGGAATTGCATATTATTGCTGAATATGGAGTTAATCTTAATGCTATAAGTAATAATATAATTGAAAATGTTAAGTACGCAGTTGAAAACATGACGGAATTTACAGTTGACAATGTTGTTGTTAATGTAGAAAGCATCCGTGTTCGTAAAGACTAAAGCAGGAGGTGGACATCATAAAACAATTTATAGACGGTTCAGATTTTAAAAATATGGTGATATCTGCTGCCAATAATCTTATAAATAACAGTGTGCTTGTTGATGAGTTAAATGTTTTTCCGGTTCCTGATGGTGATACTGGTACAAATATGTCCCTTACAGCAGGAGCAGTTAAAACTGCTCTTAAAAATGTTGACGATGAATTTGTTTTTGTTGTTGCTGAAGAGTGTGCTACTGCATCATTAAGGGGAGCAAGAGGAAATTCCGGTGTTATACTTTCACAGTTCTTCAGAGGTCTTTCTAAAGGCTTAAAAGGTGTAGAGAAGGCGGAAGTATCTAACCTTATTGAAGCTATGAAGTGTGCAAAAGAAACAGCTTACCGTGCTGTTATGAAACCACAGGAAGGTACAATTCTAACTGTGTCAAGAGAAATGCACGAAGCTGTTGAAGAGTATGATTACAATGAAAATCCGTGCATTGAACAATTTTTGGATTTTGTAGTTGAAAAGGGTAATGAATCACTTGATAATACCCCTAATTTATTACCACAGCTTAAACAGGCAGGTGTAGTAGATTCAGGTGGTAAAGGTCTTATGGTGCTTCTTGAAGGTGCTCTTTATTATATCAAGAATAATAAAGTTATGGAACTTAAGGATTCTGATTCAAAAGCAGATGAACAGATTCTTGCTGACACCACACTTAACCCAGATGATATTAAATTTGGTTATTGCACTGAGTTTATAATTTGTAAAAATGATAAAAAAGCACCATGGAAAAAACTTCGTTCAAAACTTGAATTTATTGGGGATTGTGTAATCGTAATTGACGATAAGGATATAATAAAAGTACATGTTCATTCAAACAATCCTGGTATTGCTTTAGAAGAAGCATTAAAACTTGGTTCTTTAGTTGATATCAAGATTGACAATCTTAAACAGCAGGCAATTGAAAGAGCGAATGCAGCAAATGAAGATTCTGTTATAAACTTACCACATCTTGATAATGCATTTATATCGGTTGCATCAGGTGATGGTATTGTTAAGATGATGGAAGAAATCGGGGTTAATGGAATTATAAAGGGCGGACAGACTATGAATCCGTCAACTGATGATTTTATATCAGAAATTAATAAATTAAATGCTGATAATATTTTTATATTCCCTAACAACAAAAACATAATACTTGCGGCAGAACAAGCTAAAAGTATTTCTGACAAAAACATTTATGTTGTTCCAACAAAAACTATTGTTCAGGGTATAGCATCTATGCTTACTTTTGATGAAACTGTGTCAGGCAATGAAAACTATGAAAATTTTGTTTCGGCTATTGATGAAGTTAAATCAGCTTCTGTAACTTTTGCTGCAAGAGATTGCACTATTGACGGACTTGATATTCACAAAGATGATATTATGGGTCTTGTTGAAGGTAAGATTAAATCTGTCGGCACTTATGTGTCTAAAGTAACACTTGACATAATTTCACAGATGGTTGACTCCATGTCTACATCGATATCTCTTTATAAAGGTGAGGATGTTACTGAAGAAGAAGCCCTTGAATTAAAAAAGCTTCTTGAAGAAAAATATCCTTCTTGCGATGTTAATGTCTATAATGGTGAACAACCGCTTTACTATTACTATATCAGCGTTGAATAATTATTATATCCCCGTTATTTACGGGGATATTTTTAAAAGGTGAGTTATGAATATATTTAATATGCCTGTGAGCGAAATAAAAGGTATCGGCCCCAAAAGAGCAGAACTGTTTCAAAAATTAAATATGAACTCTGTTTATGATATAATTTATCACTTTCCTTATAAGTATCAGGATAGAAGTGTTTTTTATGATATTTCTGATATTGGGTTTGGTACAGAATGCTCGGTCAAATGCAGAGCTATAACCGTTCCTAAAACTGTCTATCCTAAGAGAAATATGTCAATTACTGTGTGTAATATGGCTGATGAAACGGGCGAAATAAAAGCAGTATGGTATAATCAGCCGTACATATCAAAAACATTACAAAAAGGAAAGGATTATATTTTATACGGCAAATTCAACAAAAAGGGGAATGTAGTTGAAGTTTCCAATCCTGTAATTGAAAAGGCGGAAAATTCCGGAAAATTTACAGGTAAAATTGTACCGCAATACTCACTTTGCTCAGGCCTTTCACAAGGAACTTTTGAAAAAGCTGTATTGGAAGCATTAAACATTTCGGGAAAACTTTTAGTAGAAAGCTTACCTGAAGTAGTTGTAAAAGAGTATAATTTGTTAAATCTTACAGAGGCATTAAAGCAAATTCATTTTCCCACTGATTTTGACTCATTATTAAAATCAAGACAAAGATTTGTATTTGAACAATACTTTATGCTCTTTATGATGCTTGGTAAACTGCGAAAAGGTGAAGCAAAAGAAGGTATATTTTATAATAATCTGGACTCAAACGCTTTTCGCCAAAAGTTTCCGTTTGAATTGACATCCTCACAAATTAAAGTATTAAATGAAATAAAAGAAGATATTTTAAATAAAAAACAAGTTAAGCGCTTAATTCAGGGAGATGTAGGTGCGGGTAAAACTGTAGTTGCAGTTGAAATGCTATATTTAAGTGCCCTAAACGGTTTTCAAAGTGCTATAATGGCACCAACTGAAGTTCTTGCAAGACAACATTATTTAAATATCAAAAAAATGCTTCCTGACCTTAATGTTAAAATTTTGACATCCTCAATCAAGAAAAAAGAAAAAACAGATATTTTACAGCAGCTTTTATCAGGTGAAATTGATATTATAATTGGAACCCACGCAATTATTGAAGATAATGTTAAGTTTTTTAATTTAGGATTGGTTGTTTGTGATGAACAGCATCGTTTTGGAGTTAGACAAAGACAAAAACTTATTGAAAAAGGGAATAATCCACACTTAATTGTTATGACTGCAACACCAATACCAAGAACTTTGTCTTTAATTCTTTATGGAGATTTGGATGTTTCAATTATTGATGAATTACCACCAGGACGAAAAGAAATTAAAACATATCTTGTGAACGAATCTTTAAGACAAAGAGTCTACAAATTTCTAAAAGACCATTTAAACGATGGTCAACAGGCTTATATAGTTTGTCCTTTAGTAGATGAATCTGAAACTCTTGACCTGAAAGATGTTATAAATTTTAGCGAATATATTAAGACTCTTTTGCCTGAATATAATATTGGCCTTATGCACGGTAAACTAAAAGATAATGAAAAGAATGAAATAATGCAAGACTTTAAAGATAAAAAAACAAATGTCTTGGTTTCTACTACCGTAATAGAAGTTGGAGTTGATGTTCCAAACTCTACAATTGTGATAATTGAAAATGCTGAGCGTTTTGGTCTTTCTCAACTTCATCAGTTAAGGGGTAGGGTAGGAAGAAGTGATAAGCAGTCATATTGTATTATGTTTGCGAACACAAAAAACAACGATACATTAGAAAGATTACGAGTAATTGAAAAGTCAACTGACGGATTTTACATAAGTGAGCAGGACCTTAAAATGAGAGGTCCTGGCGACTTTATAGGAACAAGACAATCCGGAATACCATATCTTACCAATATTGACGGTGAAGCTGATATAAAACTTATTTATAATGCAAAATCATCAGCTGAACTTGTTTTAAAAGGTAATAAATCAA
>JAZSNJ010000011.1:0-9014 GCA_045536355.1 Clostridia bacterium
CTAAAGCATATGCATTGAAGAAAGAATTGCATAGAAATAGCAAATCGCAATAAAAGATTATTACTAAAATACAAGAACTTTTTCTTTCATATTAACAGAAGGCATTTAGAAGAACAGATTATTAAAAAAACAATTAACACAGAAGGGAACGATGAGATGAAAGGGAATTTTAAGGAGAACTGCCTATATGAATTTTATAAAAAGAATTGTTAGATTATTAAGTATAACAATAATATCAATGCTAATAATTCCGATAATTACTATAAATACAGTTAAAGCTGACGCAGGAATGCTCGTAACTTTAATGTTGTTTTTTGCAGTTTATCCCGTTGTTTCGGTTGTGATTGGAATTATATCAGGAGAAGATGTTAAGCACTTTTGGTTTTCGCCGGCTTTTATTGCAGTTTTATTTTGGGTTTTCTCTTCGTTTACATATAAAACCGCATTTCCTGTTTTATATTCAATTTTATATTTTTTACTTTGCCTTATAAGCATGCTCATGGCAAGTTTTATTAAAAAAAGAAAAGGATAATGTTTATGGAAGTTAAAATCAAAGAATTGGTTGATAAATTAAATGATGCGGCATATAAGTATTATGTTTTAGACACTCCTGATATGTCAGACTATGAATATGATATGCTATACCGTGAACTTGAAAATTTAGAAAAAGAAAATCCTGAATTGATTTTGCCTTATTCACCAACGCAAAGGGTAGGTGATAAGATTTTATCTGGATTTGATGAAGTTATTCACAATGTTCCAATGCAAAGCTTAACAGATGTTTTTTCTTTTGATGAATTAAGAGCGTTTGATAATAAAATCAAAGAACAAATAACAGATTATGAATATTCGGTCGAACTTAAGATTGACGGTTTATCTGTATCACTTGAGTATGTTGATGGTGTGTTTGTTAGAGGCTCTACAAGAGGAGACGGTTTAAAAGGCGAAAACATTACATCAAATTTGAGAACTATTAATTCAATTCCAATGAAACTTAAAAAGCCGATTACTTTAGAAGTAAGAGGCGAAGTTTTTATGCCCAAATATTCTTTTGATATGCTCAATAAAATCCGTGAGGCAGAAGGAGAGATGCTTTTTGCAAATCCAAGAAATGCTGCAGCCGGTTCATTAAGACAGCTTGATCCTAAAATCACATCAGAAAGAAATTTAGACATATTTGTTTTTAATATTCAAAAAATTCAAAACCATAATTTTAAAACTCATCTTGAAAGTTTGGATTATATTAAAGACATTGGCCTTAAAATTAATAATGAAACAAAAAAGGCATCAAATGTTGATGAAGTAATTGAAATCATTAACCATTTCGGTGATATAAGACAAGAGCTTTATTATGATATTGATGGTGTTGTTATAAAAGTTAATGATCTTTCTCAAAGAGAAACACTTGGTACAACAATTAAAACTCCTAAATGGGCAGTTGCCTATAAATTTCCACCAGAAGAAAAAGAAACTAAACTTAAAGACATTGAAATTCAGGTTGGGAGAACTGGTGTTTTAACTCCAAATGCTGTGTTAGAGCCTGTTGTTTTGTCAGGCAGCCGAGTGTCAAAAGCAACACTTCATAATTATGATTTTATAAAAGAAAAAGATATTAGAATCGGTGATACAGTAGTTGTGAGAAAAGCAGGAGAGATTATTCCTGAAATAGTAAAGGTTGTTTCGGATAAAAGAACAGGAAATGAAACTGAATTTAATATGCCACAATTTTGTCCGTCATGTGGTGGCGAAGTTTCAAGGGAAGATGGTGAATCTGCATACAGATGCACAAATATTGACTGTCCTGCACAGCTTGTAAGAAACATCATTCATTTTGCGTCAAGAGATGCTATGGATATTGAGGGGCTTGGTCCTGCAATAGTTGTTCAACTTGTTGAAAACAATCTTATTTCTTGTGTATCTGACCTGTATAAACTTAAAAAAGAAGACCTTATGTCATTAGAAGGTTTTAAAGATAAATCATCTGAAAATCTTATAAATGCTATATCAAAAAGTAAAGAGCGAGGATTATCAAGACTTTTATATGGCCTTGGCATAAGACACATAGGACAAAAAGCATCGGATACTATATCAAATTACTTCACATCTATTGAAAACCTTATTTCAGCATCTGAAGATGAAATTTCTGTTTTAGAAGATGTTGGAACGATAATGGCAGAAAGTATTGTAAAATTCTTTTCATATTCAAAAAACACTTCTGAGATAAATAAACTTATAAGTCTAGGTGTTTCAACCCAAAATAATAAGGGTGAAGTTTCTTCAGATAAGTTATTTGGGAAGACCTTTGTCCTTACTGGTACTCTTCCTAATCTGTCTAGAAATCAGGCGTCAGAAATTATAACATCAAACGGTGGGAAAGTAACTTCATCTGTATCAAAAAATACAGATTATGTTGTGGTTGGGGAAGATGCCGGAAGCAAACTTCAAAAGGCAAATTCTTTAGGTGTAAAAACACTTTCAGAACAAGAACTTTTAGACCTTATTAATAATTTATAACCTTAAACAGCTATTGCAACAGCAATAGCTGTTTATTTAAAAAAATAAACTCTAAAAATGCCAAAAACAGTTGAAAAGTTTTCTATATTGTGATAAAATAAATAAAATGTTATTTTGGATAACTATATATTGTGAATATGTTAAAAATAGAAAGGTTGGTATGAATTATGAGTGAAGAAAAACAAAAAGCCTTACAAAATGCGTTAAAACAGATTGAAAAACAATTTGGCCGCGGTGCAGTAATGAAGCTTGGTGAAAATACACATTTTAATATTGATACTATTTCAACCGGAATTTTAAGTCTTGATGCTGCCCTTGGCGTTGGAGGTTTACCAAAGGGAAGAATTATTGAAATTTTTGGGCCTGAATCGTCAGGTAAAACAACAGTTTCATTAAGCATTATTGCATCTGCTCAAAAATTGGGTGGTGAAGTTGCATTTATCGATGCTGAACACGCTCTTGACCCTGAATATGCAAAAACTTTAGGTGTTGATATTGATAACCTTTTGGTTTCTCAGCCTGATACAGGTGAAGATGCACTTGAAATTACTGAATCATTGGTAAGAAGCGGAGCAATTGATGTTATAGTTATTGACTCTGTTGCAGCTTTAGTTCCAAAATCGGAAATTGAGGGGGTAATGGGTGATTCTCATGTTGGGCTTCATGCAAGACTTATGTCTCAAGCTTTAAGAAAACTTGCAGGTATTATCAATAAATCGAATACTATTGCTATTTTTATAAACCAGCTTCGTGAAAAAGTGGGCGTAATTTATGGTAATCCTGAAGTTACAACAGGTGGTCGAGCACTCAAATTCTATTCTACAATCAGAATGGAAGTAAGAAAAGCTGAAACCATTAAAAGTGGTGCTGATGTGATCGGTGCACGAACAAAAGTTAAAGTAGTTAAAAATAAAGTTGCTCCGCCATTTAAAGAAGCATACTTTGATATTATGTTTGGTACGGGTATTTCAAAAGAAGGCGTAATTTTAGATTATGCTGTTGATAATGATATTGTTTTAAAAGCCGGAGCTTGGTTCTCATACGGCGATATAAGACTTGGACAGGGTAGAGATGCTTCTAAAGTATTTTTAGCTCAGAACCCCGAAATTTATGCTGAAATTGAAGCTAAAATCCGTGAAAAATTAAAATCAAATGAAATCTCAGCTTCAAACAGTTCTGATCCATTTAACGTTGACGGTGATATAGTTGAAGAATAATATTGTAACAAAAATCGAACCTCAGGTCAGATCTGTCGACAGATTTTCGGTATTCATAGATGATGAATTTGCTTTTGGAATTAGTGATTTTGATTTATATAATTTAAAAATCAGAGTCGGAGATATTATTGATGAAAATCGTCTTTTAGAAATTGAAAATATTATTAATATTGATAAATGTAAAAATTATGCTGTGAGTTTAGTGTCTCGGAAAATGTATACTAAAAAAGAAATCACAGATAAAATGATCCAAAAAGGATTTTCTTCTACAGCAATTTCTGAAGTAATATCTCTTCTTGAAGAATATGCATATATTGATGACAATGTGTATGCTAAACTTTATGTAAGAGAGTATCTTAAAAAATATGGTTCTAAAAAACTTTCATACAATCTTAAACTTAAAGGAATTCCTGATGACATAATTAATGATGTTTTAATGGATTTTGACAATAAAAAGGAGCTTTATAATCTTATTGATAAAAAGGCTAAAGGGAATTTGAACGATCCGAAAGAGTGTGCAAGAATTGTAAGACAGTTTTTGTCAAAAGGATTTGAATATGAGGATATAAAAAGCTGCCTTGATTCACTTAAAATTAGGAGAGAAGACTTTGATGTATAAAAATGTTTCTTTGGTCTCTTTAGGTTGTGCTAAAAACCTGATTGATTCTGAAGTTATGATGGCAAAACTTAAGAATAAGGGATACAATATTTATGCAATAGAAAATGAAGCAGAAATTATAATTGTTAACACCTGTTGTTTTATTGACAGCGCCAAAGCTGAATCAATTGAAACAATATTAGAACTTGCGCAATATAAAAAAGAGGGTAATTTGAAACTTTTGATTGTGGCAGGGTGCATGGGCGAAAGATTTAAAGATGAAGTTTTACAAGAGCTTCCAGAAGTAGATGCTGTTATTGGAACAGGAGACTTTCAGAATATATGTGAAATTATTGAAAAAGCGCAAGAAAAACGAGCTTGTTATATTAAGGGAGCTGATAATGCCCCTCTTGACATTGATGAAAGAATTCTTGCAACTCCACCATATACTGCTTACGTTAAAATTGCAGAAGGCTGCAGTAATCATTGTACATACTGCGTCATTCCTTCGATAAGAGGCAAATACAGGAGCAGAAATCCTGACAATATACTTTCTGAAGTTAAAACACTTGCCAAAAATGGTGTTAAAGAAATAATTTTAATCGCTCAGGATACATCTTGCTATGGTGTTGACCTGCCATTTGATTACAAGCTCAACAACTTAATTAACGATGTTTCTGGGGTAGATGGAATAAAGTGGATAAGACTTCACTATTTATACCCTGAGGAAATAACTGATGAATTGATTAATGAAATAGTTCAGAATGATAAAGTGGTCAAGTATTTTGATATTCCAATCCAACATGCAAGCAACAAAATTTTAAAACATATGGGAAGAAAAACCACAAAAGAAAATATAGTAAATCTTATTAATAAAATCAGGGATAAAATACCTGATGCAGTTTTCAGAACTTCATTAATAGTTGGCTTTCCTGGTGAAACCGATGAAGATTTCTTCGAACTAATAGATTTTTTAAAAGAAATGAAACTTCAAAGGGTAGGTGTTTTTCCGTATAGCCAGGAAGAAGGAACACCAGCTGCAAAGTTTAAAAATCAACTTGATAATGAACTTAAAGATCAAAGAGTGACAAAGATCAGGGAAGTTCAATATGAAATTGAAAATGAATTTTCGACATCTTTTATTGGTAAAAATATTTTAGTATTGACCGAAGGTTATGACAAAATGCTTAAAATGTATTTTGGAAGAAGTTCAACTGATTCAATTGATGTCGACCCTAAAGTATTTTTTAAATCAGATTCTGAAATTTTATCTGGTCAATTTGTTGAAATTAAAGTTACAGACAGTATAGATTGTGATTTAATAGGTGAATATAAGGAGGATAATAAATGACAATATCTAATAAACTTACAATATTTAGAATAATATTGGTTCCTGTATTTGTTTATCTTATGTTGTGTGATTTTATTACATCTAACCTTTGGGCTGTTTTGGTATTTGTGGTTGCATCTTTAACAGACTATTTGGATGGCTATCTTGCAAGGTCAAGAAATGAAATTACTGATTTCGGTAAATTTTTAGACCCTATAGCGGATAAAATTTTGGTTATATCAGCACTTTTGTGCCTCTTGGAATTACGCATAATTCCATCATGGTCAGTTATAATTGTTATTGCAAGAGAATTTATAGTATCGGGCTTAAGAATGTCTGCTGCATCAAAAAATGTTGTAATTGCAGCGGATAAATTTGGAAAAATGAAGACTGTACTTCAAATGATTTCAATCATTTTAATGATACTTAGTCTAACTTATTCCTGGGCTAATTATTATAATGTAGCGCTACTATTTTATTATTTCAGTGTTATATTAACAGTTTTTTCGGGCTGTTCTTATATTATTAAAAACAAAAATGTATTTTATGACAAGGAGAATGAAAAATGATATTTGAAAAAATTAAGAAAGTAATTTCAGAGCAAACCGGTATTGATGAAAATGAAATTAAAATGGAATCTACTTTTACTGAAGATTTAAACATTGATTCTTTAGATATGGTAGAACTAGTTATGGAACTTGAAGAAGAATATGGAATTGAAATTGACGAAGACGATGCTGACAAGATTAAAACAATTGCAGACGTTGTAAATTACATAAACAGTAAGAATTTATAATAGGTGTGATAACAATATGGAAAACATTGATTTATTCCAAAAAAAAATAGGTTATTCTTTTAAAAATGAAAAGTTTTTGATAAATGCTTTGACTCATAGCTCATATTCTAATGAGCATACTCTATTTCCATCAAATGAAAGACTTGAATTTTTGGGAGATTCTGTTTTAGGGCTTATAGTAACCAATAATTTATATAATATTTTTGGTGAGTTTAATGAGGGAATATTGTCTAAAATTAAAGCTCATATTGTTAGAGAAGAGGCTTTGTATAAGTTTGCCATTGGCATGAATTTTGAAAATTTCATTTTACTTGGGAATAGCGAAAAATTGTCGGATGGGAAACATAAAAGCTCAATTATTTCTGACTGTTTTGAAGCTGTTGTTGCCGCTATTTATTTAGACGGTGGGTTTTCAGCAGCAGAAAAATGGCTCAGCAAAGTAATAACGAAAGATGTATATCTTGAAGCTCAAAATAATTATAATGATTTTAAAACTATGTTTCAGGAAAAACATCAGAAAAAAGGTAATGCTAAAATCGTTTATAAACTTTTAGATGAAAAAGGTCCTGCTCACTTAAAGGAATTTACTGTAGGATTGTACTTAAACGGAAAGTTTATGGCTAAAGGCGTTGCCTCGTCAAAAAAACATGCAGAACAAAATGCTGCGAAAGCTGCATTAAATTTGGGGTGAAATTTTGTTTTTAAAATATTTGGAATTACAAGGGTTTAAATCTTTTCCTGATAAGGTAAAGATTGACTTTAATATGGGAATTACCGGCATTGTTGGACCCAACGGAAGCGGGAAAAGTAATATTTCTGATGCGATTCGCTGGGTTATGGGTGAACAAAGTGCAAAAACACTTCGTGGCGGTAAAATGGAAGATGTTATATTCTCGGGTACTGCTGACAGAAAACCGGTTGGTTTTGCTGAAGTAAGTATCTGTTTTGACAACCTTCAAAAACTTTTTAAAATTGATTATGACGAAGTTTTAATTACAAGAAGATATTTCCGCTCGGGAGAAAGTGAGTATTATATTAACAAAACATCATGCAGATTAAAAGATATTCATGAACTTTTTATGGACACCGGAATGGGTAGAGACGGATATTCTGTTATCGGTCAGGGTAAAATTGAAAATATAGTCTCTTCTAAACCTGAAGACCGAAGATATATTTTTGAAGAAGCTGCAGGTATATCAAAATTTAAGTATCGTAAAGCAGAGTCTGAGAGAAAACTAGAACAAACTTCTGAAAACTTAATAAGAATACTTGACTTAATCAGTGAAGTTGAATCAAGACTTGAACCGTTAAAAATGGATTCTGAAAAAGCTCAAAAATATCTTGATTATAAAGAAGAACTAAAGGAAATTGAAATCAGCCTGTTTTTAAATATTGTAGACAGGCTTAAAGTTGATAGTGAAAAATTTAAAAACAATCTTTCCATCAACGTTTCGGATACAGAAAAAGAAACAAAAAATCTTTCCGAATTAGAAGAACTACAAACAAAACTTAATGAAAAAATGCGTCAGAATGAGTCTCACAACGAGGACTTAATTAGAAAACTTTATGAGATTAAAAACAAAATTTCTGCTTACCAGAACGACATTTCACTTTTAACTAGCAGTAAAGCTCATAACAATGAAAATGTTGAAAGAATTTTAAATGAAATCAAAGAACTTGAAGTACAAAATGAAGTTTTGAAAAAGTCTGCAGAATCAAAACTCACACAAAAAAACAAAGTTCAGGAGAAAATTGATCTTTTAAACAAAAGTTTAGAACAAAAATTAAATGAATATTCAAAAGTTGACAGTGGTATTGAAAACAGTAACAATGAATATGAAAATTTAAACAAACTTATTTTAGAGCTTTATCAGTCCCGCTCTGGGGTATCAAGCGAGATAGCTTCGCTTAACGCTGAAAACCTTTCTCTTAAAAATCAAATTCTTTCTTTTGATGAAGATAAAGAAATTTTACTCGAAGATGTTGAAATTCACACAAATCACATCAAAAAATATGAAGAAGGTTTAAAAGAAAAGCAATCTGAAGTTGATAAACTTACAACACAGGTTGAAGATTTGCGACTAAAACTTAATGAACTTAATGCAAAAGCTGAAAGCATTAAAATAGCCGATACTGATATATCAATACATATTGAAAAATCAGAAGCAAGACAAAAGCTTTTGAGTGATATGGAAACGGATATGGATGGCTATGCTCATAGCGTTAAAACTGTTATTAAAGAGAACAAAAGCGGCGTGCTTAAGAATTTGAAAATTCATGGCACTTTATCTGATATTATTAAAATTGATAATAAATATACTGTTGCAGTTGAGGCCGTTTTAGGTAATAATTTACAAAACATTGTTGTTGAAAACGAAGAACAGGCAAAATCTGCAATTGAATATTTGAAACAGGTTAAGGGTGGAAGAGCTACATTTTTACCTGTTAACGCTATGAAAGGTACTAAACTTGACCCTGCCGAATTCAAAAACGAAAAAGGATTTATTGCAATTGCATCTGATCTTGTAAAGTGTGAGGATGTTTATAAACCTGTTATTA
>JAZSNJ010000097.1:0-6997 GCA_045536355.1 Clostridia bacterium
GATTGCACCCATCATTTCATGTGGTGATTTACATGATGAAAGGTGTTCTAAAAGGTCGCCATAATTATATTCAGCATAATTAACCCAACCTGGTGAACATGAAGTAATCATTGGAAGTTTACCACCATTTTTAATTCTTGACAAAAGTTCTGTTGCTTCTTCCATGATTGTAAGGTCAGCAGCAAAGTTTGTATCATAAATCTTGTTAAAGCCAAGTCTTCTTAAAGCGGCAACCATTTTGCCGGTTACTGGTGTGCCTACTTTCATACCAAACTCTTCTCCAAGAGCTGCTCTTACTGCAGGAGCTGTCTGAACAACAAGGTGTTTGCCTTCAAGTCTTGCTTTATCAATTAATGAAATTTCAGATTTTTCCATTAATGCACCAGTTGGGCAAACGCTTACGCACTGACCACAAAGAATACATGGTGAATCTGCAAATGATCTGTTTTCAGCAGGTCCAACTATTGTGTTAAAACCTCTGTTTTCAAATCCTAAAATACCGTTTCCATGTGCATTTTTACATCTTGCAACGCAACGGCCACATAAAATACATTTTGATGTATCTCTAATAATAGATGGAGTAACTTCATCAAAAGTTGTAGGTGTTTTTACACCAGTAAACATATCTTCTCTGGCACCTGTAATTTTAGCTACATGTAAAAGTTCACATGCACCGTTTTTATCGCACTGCTGACACTGCATAGAGTGATTTGAAAGAAGTAATTCAACTGATGCTCTTCTTGCAGCAACTGCTTTTGGTGATGAAATTGTAATTTCCATTCCTTCGTCAACTGGATATACGCATGATGCAACTAAGCCTCTTGCGTGTGTTGCTTCAACCAAGCAAACACGGCATGAACCTTGTGAACATTCACCGTGATTATATGTGCAAAGTGAAGGGATTTCATATCCACAAGCTTTAGCTGCTTCAAGAATTGTCATTCCTTCTTCAACCTGATAAGGAACACCTTCAATTTTTATATTAATTTTAGCCATAATTGTATCCTCCTTATCTCTTAATTATTGCGCCAAACTTACATGAAGCAATACACATTCCACATTTAATACATTTTTCCTGATCAATAACATAAGGTTCTTTACCAACAACACCGGAAATTGCATTAACAGGACACTGTCTTGCACAAAGGCTACATTTTTTACATTTATCAGCAATAATTTCATACTGCATAAGATTCTTACAAACTTTAGCAGGACATTTTTTGTCAACAATATGAGTAATATATTCATCCTTAAAGTGTGTAAGTGTTGAAATTACAGGGTTAGCTGATGTCTGACCAAGACCACAAAGCGAACCTTCTTTAATGGTTACGCTTAATTCTTCTAATTGTCTAAGGTCTTCCATTGTAGCTTTACCATCAGTAATTTTAGTGAGAATTTCAAGCATTCTCTTTGTGCCGATACGACATGGTGAACATTTACCGCAAGACTCATCGCAAATAAATTCCATATAGAATTTAGCAACGTCAACCATACAGTTATCTTCGTCCATAACGATAGCACCGCCTGAACCCATCATAGAACCTTTTGCAACAAGGTTATCAAAGTCAATTGGTGTATCTAAATCTTCTTCAGTAAGACATCCGCCTGATGGGCCACCTGTCTGAATAGCTTTGAATTTCTTGCCATCAGGAATGCCACCACCGATGTCATAAATGAGTTCTCTTAATGTTGTACCCATTGGGATTTCAACAAGACCAACATTGTTGATTTTACCGCCGAGTGCAAATACTTTTGTGCCTTTTGATTTTTCAGTGCCGTGCTTAGCAAAAGCTTCAACACCTTCACGCAAGATAAATGGTACACAAGCAAGTGATTCAACATTGTTTATAATTGTTGGTTTATCCCACAAACCTTTAACTGCCGGGAATGGAGGTCTTGGTCTTGGCATACCGCGCATACCTTCGATTGAGTTAAGAAGAGCTGTCTCTTCACCACAAACGAATGCACCTGCGCCGAGACGGATATGAACTCTAAAGCTAAAATCAGTACCTAAAATGTTATCACCCAAAAGGCCTAATTCTTCAGCTTGTTTTATAGCAATTTTCAATCTGTTAACAGCGATTGGATATTCAGCACGAACATAGAAATAACCGTTCTGTGCACCAATTGCATAACCGGCAATAACCATACCCTCGATAACAGCTAATGGATTTCCTTCTAAAATAGAGCGGTCCATAAAAGCACCTGGGTCGCCTTCGTCGCCGTTACAAACAACATATTTTTCACCATCTGGCTGAGCATAAGCAAACTGCCACTTTCTGCCTGTTGGGAATCCACCACCCCCACGGCCTCTTAAGCCAGAATCTAAAATGTTTTTAATAACATCAGCTCTGTCCATTTTAAGAGCGTTTGCAAGACCCTGGAACGCACCTGCGCCAATAGCTTCATCAATGTTTTCAGGATCAATCTGTCCACAACCATGAAGTGCGATTCTAACCTGTTTTTTATAGAAGTTAATATCATCCTGCTTTGTTACTTTGTTTTTAGTTGCAGGATCTTCATATAAAAGTCTGTCAACGATATTACCGTTAACGATATCTGTTTCAAAAATTTCTTCAACATCGTCAACTGAAACAAGTCTATATAAAGTATCTTCAGGATAAATTTTAACAAAAGGTCCCTGTGAACAGAAACCAAAACAACCAACCTGATTAACTGTTACTTTATCTGAATAGCCACGCTCTTCAACTAATTTTATAAATTTATCTTTAATTTCAGCAGAATTTGATGATAAACATCCTGTTCCACCGCAAAGCACAATAGCTCTTTTGTTATTGTCGCCTGAAAATTTTGCAGCTAAACATGCAGAGCATTCTTTGCTTTTAGCTTGTAATTCTTCAAAGGTTTTAATCATTACTCATTACCCCCTTGTTTACGATAATCTTCAACAATGCCCGGAATAGCATTTACAGAAAGTTTTGGATATACTTTACCATTAATCTGAACTGCCGGGGCAATACCACAAGCACCGATGCAACGAAGAGCATCTAAAGTAAACATACCGTCTTCTGATGTTTCACCTGGTTTAATACCGATAATTTCAGAAAATTTATCAATTACCTGCTGTGCACCTTTAACATAACAAGCAGTACCAAGGCAAACACCGATTACATATTTTCCCTTAGGTTTTAATGAAAAGAAGGAGTAGAATGTAACTACACCATAAATTTCTGCAACTGAAATGCCGGTTTTTTTTGAAACTAACTCCTGAACATCTAAAGGTATGTAACCATACTCTTTTTGGATGTCGCTCAGAATCATCATTAACGGGGTTGTTTCGTTTGCATATCTGTCACAAATGTCAGTAATTTGAGCAACTGCCGCTTCGCTTAAATGAGCCATAATAGCCCTCCTTTAATAGTTATATTATAAATATTTAATAATACGGTTTTAACCCTATAAATTATACTATAAATTAGAACTTTTGTCAACAAGATAACCTATAAAATTACACATTATTACACTAATTGTTTTTCAGGTTTTCAATTATCTTAAAAGCACACCTTATTCCGTCAACAGCAGAGGATGTTATGCCTCCTGCATAGCCTGCTCCCTCTCCTATCGGATATATGCCTTTAATATTTGATTCAAAGTTATCATCACGCAGAATTCTTACTGGAGATGAACTTCTTGTTTCAGGACCAGTAAGCAAACTATCTTTATCATTAAAACAAGAAATTTTTGATGAAAAAACATTAATTCCTTCTTTAAGACTATCAGAAATATATTCAGGGAAAATGGTGTTTAAATCCGCATTAACAACACCGGGTTTATATGTAGGCTCAACTTTACCAAAATTTTTGGAAACTTTGCATTTTAAAAAGTCTTCAAAAGTTTGGCAAGGAGCATTAAAAGAGTTGGTAATATTATAAGCGTGATTTTCAATTTCGCGTTGAAAATCGACGCCTGATAATGGACTGCTATTACAAAAATCATCAGGTGAAACAGAAACAAGTACTGCGCTGTTAGCATTTACACCGCTTCTGGAATTATAACTCATACCATTGGTTACAATTCCGTTTTCTTCTGAGGCAGCACCAACAACAAACCCACCGGGACACATGCAAAATGTATAGACTCCCCTACCATTGTTAAGGTGAGTTGATAGTTTGTAATTTGCAGGTCCTAAAATCTTGTTATCTTTATTTATAGCGCCATACTGATTTAAATTGATATCATCTTGCAAATGTTCTATTCTTACACCAACAGAGAATGCTTTAGGAATCATATTAAGACCTTTGTTATAAAGCATTTTAAAAGTAGTTCTCGAACTATGTCCAATTGCAAAAACTACTATGTCAGAATAATATTTTGTCTTACCCGAAACAGATATTATATGATCGTTTTTAATATCTATATCATCTATTTTTTCATTAAAATTAATATCAGCACCCAATGACAAAATTTCGTTTCTCATGTTTTTAATAACTTCAACTAATAAATCTGTACCAATATGAGGATATTTTAAGTATTCTATTTCTTTCGGAGCGCCATGTTCAATTAGAATTTTTAACACTTCATCGCAATACGCATTATTAATTCCGGTAGTAAGTTTACCGTCAGAAAATGCCCCGGCTCCACCTTCGCCAAATTGAACATTCGACCTTTCGTTGAGTTTTGATGTGTCAAAAAAAGCTTGTACTGTTTTTGTTCTTTCTTCTACCCTTTCACCCATTTCAAAAACAATAGGTTTTAATCCTGCTTTTGCAAGTATATATGAGCAAAAAATTCCGGCAGGACCAAAGCCCACAATTATAGGCCGGATTTCCGAGTTGATTTGAGGTATATCAATCCTCTTATCAGATTCAAATTCTTTGTTAAGCTCAGATATTTCGACAGAATAAACAAAATTCAAATCATTTTTTCTTGCATCAAGTGATTTTTTAATAATTTTATATTTAAAATTGTTAATGTCAGTTTTTTTGGAAATAAGATTTTTAAGGTCAGTTTCAGTATGTGAAATTGGTAATTTTAAGCCCGAAAGTATCATGCCTTAGTCTCCTCGCGTATAATTTCTTCCACCGCACTTTTTGCAGCAACAGCACCTGATGACCAAGCCCACTGCAAATTATATCCGCCACACATACCGTCAACATTTATAATTTCTCCTGCAAAATACAAACCCTTTACAAGTTTTGATTCTAATGTATCCGAATTAATTTCATTAGTTAAAATCCCGCCAATAGTAACCTGGGCATTGTTCCACGATTTAGTTCCTATTATTTCAAACTCCCAGTTTTTTGCAGTTTTAGCTATTGTTTCAAGTTGTAATGGTGTGAGTGTGTTGGCGCTTACACCAAATTTTTTAAGGCCTGATTGTTTTAAAAGCATTTTGCATACTTGCTTATTAAAAAGTCCGGTCAAAAATTCGTCTACAATAATATTTTTGTTTCTTTTAAGTAAATGATCAAAAAGTTCTTTATATGTCATATCTGGTGCTAAATCAAGCCTTAATGTAACGCTTTTTTTAAAATCAAGTGCTACTGAAACTTTTCCTGAAAGCTGAAATATCGGTGGGCCTGAAATACCGTAGTCCGTAAAGAGTATTTCACCAAATTCTTTTAAAACTGCTTGATTGTCAATATAAAGTTCGGCGCTACCGTTAAATTTTACTCCTTTTAAAGGTAACACATTATTTTTATCACAAACAAGCTGAACTAATGATGGGTATAGTTTGGTGCACTTATGTCCAAAATTCCCAGCTAATATGTAACCATCGCCCGTAGACCCGGTTGACGGTGCAGCCTTACCACCAGTTGCAATTATTATTTTTTTAGACACAAAAGTTTTATTATTATATGATGTTATATAAAATAAATTTGACTTATTGTTAATTTTTTTAACATCAAATTCTGTTATTAAATCAATTCCAAGTTCTTGAGTTTTATATCTTAATACATCTACAACTGATGATGCCTGAAGACTCATCGGAAAAACTTTATTGTCCTCATTTACTGTTAAAACACCTAATGATTCAAACATTTCTAATGTGTCATTAAGATCAAAACTTTTTAATATATTATTAACAAAATCAATACTGTCCGAGTTGTAAAAATTTATATCTATATTCTGGTTAGTAAGATTACATCTGCCATTCCCAGTCATTAATATTTTCTTTCCGACACGGGCGTTTTTTTCAAGAACGGCGATTTTCAATTTATTATCCAAAAGCGAAGCACAAACAGCGCCAAACAGGCCTGATGCACCACCGCCAATTATAATTAAATCATAAACCATAAATTTACCTCATATCACGGAAGGACTATGCTTCCGCCAATTTCAATAACGAATTCTTTGTTTTTTAATAATTTTGCAATTTCAAATGAGTCTTTTGGATTAACTCTAAAATTAGTAGAACACATGCCTTGATGTTTTTGATGATGAAAATCGGAACCACCTGTTATCAGGAGATTGTTTTCTTTTGCAAATTTTGCAGCAAGAGCAATTTTAGAATTGTGTCCGGGATGACAATTAAATACTTCAACCCCATCTAAACACTCCGGAGCTTGTCTTATCTCACCTCGGAATGGATGTGCCTGGATTATAAGGTTATTATCGTTTTTATATTTTTTATAAAACTCTACATATCCACCTGTTAAAACTTTAGATATATCAAGCAAAGACTGTCTGTCAACTCCATATATAAGATAATCGTTTTCATTTTCAGATGAAAATCTTAATTCAGCTCCCAATATAACATTAAAGCCTTTTTTCTTACCATATTCATAAGCATCATAAAAATCGGATAAATAGTTGTCTACACCATTTAACTTTTTTATGTTATCTGCGAAAAAATGGTTTGTTAAAACAATACCGTTGTATCCTAGTTCAATATAAAAGTCAACAACTTGTTTAGAATAAAAATCACCACAAGAACTTGCAGGTTTTGAATGAGCGTGTATATCGTATTTATACTTGTATTCATTTGTAAGCTGTTTAATATCAGTTACAGTCATAATTTAATTCCTTTCTAAAA
>JAZSNJ010000059.1:0-12634 GCA_045536355.1 Clostridia bacterium
AGGCGTATATAGTATACGCCGAGCGGTGCAGTTTGGCCATTATGGGCGATTTTAACATCCCTTTTATTTGTCTTTTCTGTAAGAAATGAGTGCCTTTTTAATTGCCTCTTCGTCTTTCTGGTCTTTTATTGAAACATTATCAATAATTGTCCATTTTTCTGTGTGGGTTATGGTGTCGCCCAAATTTAATTTTTGCATTCTTCCTAATGACTCACATTCTAAAATTGCTTTATCTGTGTAGGTTTCAAAGTTCATACCGTCATCAGGATATTTTTCGCCTTTGTGATAATCAAAGGTTTTTACAAACATTGCATTATCGTTAAATACTGCTGCAAACTTATTTGGATTTGTAAAACCAAGCTTAAATTTGCCTTCTTTTGAACTGTCCTGTCTTAAAGTGATATATTCTTCGCCGAAATAAACTCTGTCATCATTTAATTTGGTGTATGGCCAAACGGTAATATTTTGATTATGTAAAAGACCGGTGTCAACTCTGTTTACAGGTATTGCTTCTATAACATTTCTTGCCATAACCGAAATTGTCCACGGAGCAATTTCAACTTCCCAAGGGTTAAAGCTTTTAAGTGTGTGAATAACCGTAACATTTGGGCTGTTTTCTTCCATTATAATTTCAATCTGAGCCTGAGTTTTGGTGTATTCATACATTTTCTGCTTTAAGATTACACCTGTTTTTGTTATTTCGTACTCTATCGGGTCATTATCAGGAAGATATGTTCTTGGCAAAAGCTCGGGCGCCTGCCAGAATCTGTGTCCGCCATAGATGTGCCATTCTGCTCCCTCATAAAACTCATACATATCTTTGGATAAGTTATTTCCCAAATCTTCTATATCTTCATAAAAGAAGTTTTCTCTGCCTGAAAGCCCGTATCTTAAAATTCTTGGGCCAAATGAAGTTGCAAAATCAATATCAATTATTCCGTTGGTGAGCCTTATCTTATCACCAAAACCACCTATTTTTTCTGTCTTTATCATAAAAACCGCCCTTTCTTTTTAAAAACTCTTGTTTTTTATTTTTATTTATTATACAATTAGTATAACAAATTGTGATTTTTTTTGCAATAACTAATTAAGAAAGAGAGACTCTTTACATGAAAAATTGTTTGGTTGGTCAGTCAGGCGGTCCTACAGCTGCTATAAATGCATCACTCGCTGGTGTAATTAAGGGCGCTTTAACATCAGATAAAATAAATAAAATTTTTGGTATGGTTAACGGAATTACAGGTATTATAAACGATAATTTAATTGATTTGACAGAAAAATTTTCAGATGTTGAAAATTTAAGGCTTTTAATACAAACTCCTGCTTCATATTTGGGTTCCTGCAGATATAAGCTTGATACAACCAATACTGATGTTATGAATAAAATTTTTGATAATTTTAAAAAGTATGACATTGGCTACTTTTTCTATATTGGCGGAAACGATTCTATGGATACCGTTTTAAAGCTCTCTGAATATGCTAAAACTATAAATTCAGATGTTAAAATAATAGGTATACCAAAAACAATAGATAACGATCTGGCTGTTACTGACCATACACCAGGTTTTGGCTCTGCCGCAAAATATATTGCTACAACTGTTAAAGAAATCGCACTTGATGCTTTGGTTTATGATGTATTGTCAGTTACAATAGTTGAAATTATGGGAAGAAACGCAGGGTGGCTTACAGCATCTTCAGCCCTTGCTAAAACTGATGATTTTAAACTCCCACAGCTTATTTATCTTCCCGAAGTTCCTTTCGATGAAGAAGAATTTTTAAATTCTGTAAAGTATTATGCAAATAAAGATAAAAATGTTGTAGTATGTGTATCAGAGGGTATAAGGTTTAAAGACGGTTCTTTTGTATGCGAAAGTTTATCAAGCGGTTTAACAGATACTTTCGGCCACAAATATTTAAGCGGAACTGCAAAGGTTTTGGAAAATATAGTGCGTGAAAAGTTAGGCTACAAGGCAAGAGGTATTGAACTTAATGTCTGCCAGAGAGCAGCATCACACATATCATCTAAAACCGACCTTGACGAGAGCTTTAATTCAGGTTTGTTTGCAGTTAATTCTGCTCTTTTAGGCGAAACAGGTAAAATGGTTGTTATAAACAGGCATAATCAGGAAGAATATGAAGTTTACTTTTCTCTTTTTGATATAAGTAAAATCGCAAATGAAGAAAAATGCGTTCCCCGTGATTTTATAAATACTGAAGGAAATAATGTAACTAAAAAAGCAATTTCTTATTTAAAACCTTTAATTAAAGGTGAAAACGATTTGATTTATAAAGATTCTCTTCCTTTATATATAACAAGATAAAAGGTGAAATAAATGAATTTTGGCAAAGTTAAAACAGTTTTTATTATTTTGTTCTTAATCATTAATATTTTGCTTTTATACTATTCTTTTTATTTGGAAAATGATGCGGTTAAAGTTAATGACACCGAAATTCAAAGAGTTTATAAAATTTTAGAACAAAACAATATAACAATTAATAAAAACTTAATAAAAACTTCTTATCCTGATATGAGTTTTGTTGAGCTTAAAAATCCGGTTTCTGAAAAAACAGAGTTTGCTCACCGTCTTACAGGGTCAAGCGTATCTTCTAATAATACTTATAACGGGACAAACGGAAAGTTAAGTTTTTATGACGGAGAATTTTCTTTCACTCCCAAAGATAAAGGAGATAATATTAATTATGCACTTCCGTCTGCCTCTGCATCAGCAAAGGTGTTATCAATTTTAAAATCATACGGATTTAAAACAGACTACTTAAAGTGGGCAGGAACAGTTGAAAAAAATGATTATTATGAAGTAACTTTTATTCATTCTTATTTAAACTATGAACTTTTTAATTCATATTTAAAGGTTTTGGTTAAAAATACAGGTGTTTATAAGGTTTTTGGTAAATATTTTGAAATTACTGGTTTATCTGATACTAAAAATTTAAAATCACCAATAGAAATTTTAATAAACTTTGCAAAATATAATAACATGCAACAAAATCATATAAACAATGTTGAACTTGGTTATTATATTAATTCTGCTATGGAAGAATATTCTGTTTTAACCATGTCTCCAACATATAAAATTTCATTAAAAAATGGAAATACTTTGTTTTTTGATGCCTTATCAGGAACACTTACAGAATTTATAGAATATAACTCTTAAATTAAAAATTGCTGTTTTTTTTAAAAATTATGATTTTTTGAAGTTTTATATTAAAAATACCGTCATTTAAAATTTGACGGTATTTTTTAATTTATAGTTGAAATTTTATTTTTTTTGTGTTATAATTTAACTGTATATTTTTATGCTTTTTTAAAGCTTTGAAGGATAGGTGATTTTTATGACTAATGATGAATTAATTTGGAACGAAGTCTCTACCAAAATTAAAAACTCAGGCAAAATTTATGAAGTTCAGTATAACACCTGGATTAAGTCTATAGAAAAAGCAAAATTTGGAAATTCAACACTCTTTTTATGGGTGCCTAACACTTTGGCAAAATCTTCAGTTGAAGAAAGATATATTGATTTAATAAAAGAATATGTTTTATCATGTACTAAAAAAAATTATAATATCGTTGTTTTATTAAGAGGAGAAAATATGCCTGAAGAAGAAAAAATATCTTCTTCTAATAAAGCACCTAAAATTATTAATGATGATTTTAATATGCTTAATAAAAATCATACTTTTGATAATTTTATTGTAGGCAATTCAAACAGGTTTGCTCATGCTTATTCTTTATCTGTTGCAGAAGCACCGGGCGGAAAATTCAATCCACTGTTTTTATATGGTGGTGTTGGTCTTGGTAAAACACATCTTTGCCACGCCATTGGTAATTTTGTTAAAGAAAATAATCCTGATATTAATTTAATTTTTGTATCTTCCGAAAAATATACTACTGATTTTATAAATTCTTTAAGAGATAAAACTTTAGACTCTTTCAGGGAAAAATACAGAAAAGCTGATATTTTAATTGTTGATGATATTCAGTTTATACAAGGTAAGGAATCAACCATTGAAGAATTTTTCCATACATTTAATGAACTTTATGAAAATAATAAACAAATTGTTTTAGCGGCCGACAGAGCGCCGGGAGAAATTGATATTGAAGAAAGATTAAAAAGCAGATTTGAATGGGGTTTATCATGTGATATCATTCCTCCTGATTTTGAAACCAGAATTGCAATACTTAAAAATAAGTCAAAAAATATGGGTTATGAATTTTCTGATGATATTTACAGCTATATTGCAGACAACATTAAAAATAATATAAGGCAATTAGAAGGTGCTCTTTTAAAAGTAGTTGCATATGCATCTTTAAATCCCGGAAATTTAGATGAAGAAACTGTTATTAATATATTAAAAGATTTTGTAGTATCTAAAGAAAAATTAAGTTTAAGTTATGATACCGTTATAAGAACAACTGCCAAATATTTCCATATTACTACTGATGAAATATTAGGTGAAAGCAAAAGAAAAGAAATTGCTTTTGCAAGGCAGGTTTGTATGTATCTTTGTTCTCAATATGTTAAAAATGCAACAATGTCGCAAATAGGAAGAGAATTTAAAAGAGACCATTCAACAGTTTGTTATGCTTTAAATAAAGTTGAAGATGATATTAAGAAAAATGAAAATATAGCTTCAACTATTAAAGATATTGAATCACTTTTATTTTAACTGTTGATAATTTTATAAATTGTTAATAACTTTTTCCAGATAAATAAGGAATTAAAATTTATATGTTTATTAATTTTAACTGATATTAAAGCATTTTTATAACTTATCCACAATTTTTATAAACATCTTATCAAACATTTTAAAAAATTATTTATTAACTACTTATTTATTGAGTTATAAATATATTTATTAACATTAAAAATCCTTATAAATAAAGGTTTTTAAAGGTTATTAACACAATCAACAACTATATTAATATTAAATATTATAATATATCATACATATATAAAAACAAAGGTCAAGGTGATAAGAATATGAAATTTAAATGTAAAAGACAAGACATTCTATCAGCCGTATCAAAAGCAGAAAAAGCAGTTGTTGCGAAATCTTCAATTCCTGTTATGGAGGGGCTTTTGATTGATATTACAAAAGAAGGAGTTATAATTACAGGAAACGATTTAGAAATTGCTATTGAAGCATTTTTTGAAGCTGAAGTTTTTGAAACAGGAACAATAGTATTAAATGCAAGAATGTTTTCTGATATTATAAGAAAAACCGGCGGAGAAGAGGTTTTATTTGAAGTCGGCGAAAAAATGAATGTTAAAATAGTATCAGGAATGTCAGTATTTGAAATTTCTGGGCTTGATCCTTTGGAGTTTCCTCAGGCAACTGATTTTTCAAGAGAGGGAAAAATTACTATTGAATGTGCTGTCTTAAAACAAATGATAAGACAAACTTATTTTGCTGCAAGTAAATCTGATTTTAGACAAGTTTTAACAGGAGAACTTTTTAAAGTTGACGATTACGGTTATTTAACAATTGTTGCTTTAGACGGTCATCGCTTGGCTCTTCGTAAAGAAAAGTTAATTTATTTTGATAAGCTTAATGATTTTGTATTGCCATATAACACTTTAAATGAACTTTTGAAAATTGTTGGTGATGAAGGAAATATTGATATTTATCCGTCAGAAAAATATATTATGTTTGAATTTGAAAACTGTAAGATTTTTTCAAGAGTTATTAAGGGACAGTATATTGATTATGAAAGAATAATTGCAGTTGAAAGTCCTGTTAAATTAAAAGCAAACATTAAAAAAATGAAATATACTTTTGAAAGAGTTTCTCCTATTATATATAACGAAACTGTAAAAAGTCCTGTTAAAATCAATTTAACAGACGATAAAATTATAATAGACTGTGTAACCTTAACAGGTAAAGTTCACGATGAAACTCCTATTGAAAAATTATATGGTGAAAATTTGGAAATTGGTTTTACAAATCAATATTTATTAGATGCATTTAATGCGTGTGATGATGATGAAGCTTACTTAGAATTTTCAACACCACTTTCACCTGTTGTAATAACACCTCTTGAGGGAGACAGATATATTTATATAATTTTGCCAGTAAAACTTAAAAAATAAGGAATTAAAATATGTATTTAAATATTTCAAACGATTTGATTGTAGACTTTGATGATATAATTTTATTTTTTGATACTGATAATACAACGCAGTCAAAAGAGGGCGGAAAGTATTTAATAAATGCAGAAAAAAATAAAAAATTAGTTGATTTAAGCAAAAATTCTTTTCCAAGGTCATTTATGGTGGTTATGGATAAAGAAACAAATGAAGAAACAGTTTATTTATTAAGTATGACAACTCAGTCAATATTAAAAACTATAAAAAAGGGCAGGTTTTCAGAATAAATTATGCTTATTAAAAATCTTAAGCTTAATAATTTTAGAAATTATGAAACCTTAAATCTTGATTTTTCTCCGGGAATTAATCTTTTATATGGAAATAACGGTCAGGGAAAAACAAATATAGTTGAAGCTTTATATATGTATGCTGTTGCAAAAAGCCACAGAGTTATTAAAGATAAAGATTTAATAAAATACGGATGTGATTATGCAACAACAGAAATGATATTTTCTGATTTTCAAAGAGAATATAAAGGAAAATTTATATTTTATCCTGAAGCTAAAAGAGAAATTTATGTTAATGATATAAAGGCACAGAAAAATCAGGAACTTATAGGTAAATTTAATGCTGTTTTATTTTCTCCTGAAGATTTTTCTCTTATAAAAAACGGTCCGTCCGAAAGAAGAAGATTTACTGATATTGCAATTTCAGGTGTAAAACCAAGTTATTTTATTAAACTTGTAGAATATCAAAAAATTTTAAAAATGAAAAATAAAATATTAAAAGAAGATTTTTATAAATATAAAGAGCTTATTGATGTTTATAATGAACGCTTGGCAGAAAATGCAGCACATATTATATATTTTAGAAAAAAGTTTTATGATTATGCAAAAGATAATTGCCAGATGCTTCATAATAACATAACGCTTACTAGCGAAAAGTTTGAAATAATTTATGAGCCTTGTGTTACACCAAAAGATATTAATTTTATGAAAGAAGAAATTTATAAAAATCTTTGTAAGGTAAAAGAAAAAGAATTTTATGAAAGAGTTTCAATATTCGGGCCTCACCGTGAAGATGTTTCATTTAAAATAAACGGAAATAAAGTAAGAGAGTTTGCATCGCAAGGTCAGCAAAGAACAGTTATTTTAATATTAAAACTCATTCAAGCTGATTATATAAAACATATAACAGGAGAATATCCTGTGTTACTTTTAGATGATGTTTTATCAGAGCTTGATAAAGACAGAAGAAAATATATATTAAACGGTATAAAGGACAAGCAGGTTATTATAACTGCAACTGATAAAGGCAGTTTTGCCAGAAGAAAAGATACAAAGTTAATTCATATAGAAAACGGAAAAGTAATTTAAGATGTCATACAATGTCAATTTTAATTGTGTTATGATATAAAAAAAGGAGGTTCTTTAAGATGGGAACAGAACATTATAACAGCGATGATATACAAGTCTTAGAGGGATTGGACCCTGTCAGAAAAAGACCGGGTATGTATATCGGTTCAACTTCGGAAAGAGGTTTGCACCACCTGGTATATGAAATTGTAGATAACGCCATTGACGAAGCTTTGGCAGGTTACTGTAAAAACATTATTGTCGACATTAACGGAGACAATTCGATATCAGTAATTGATGACGGTCGTGGTATTCCTGTCGGAATTCAGCAAAAAACAGGTCTTTCTGCTGTTGAAGTTGTATTTACCGTTTTACATGCAGGTGGTAAATTCGGCGGTGATGGAGGATATAAAGTATCAGGCGGTCTTCACGGTGTTGGTGCGTCTGTAGTTAATGCTCTTTCGGAATGGCTTTATGTTGAAGTATCCGATGGTGAAAATGTCTACAGACAGGACTATAAAAGAGGAGAACCTCAAAATAAACTTTTACCAATTGCAAAAACAAACAAAACAGGTACAAAGGTTGTATTTAAGCCCGATGCTGAAATATTTGAAACAATAGTATTTGATTATGGCACACTCTTAAAAAGGTTAAGAGAACAGGCATTTTTAAACGGCGGAATAAGAATTATATTTACAGATAAAAGAGTAAGCCCTGAAAAAACCACAAACCTTTATTATGAAGGCGGTATCAAATCTTTTGTTGAATATGTAAATAAAAACAAAACACCACTCCATAATGAAATTATCTACATGAAAGATGAAAAAGATAATTATCAGGTTGAAATTGCAATGCAGTATAACAGTAATGTTGAAGAAAATGTATTTACATTTGCAAACAACATTAACACCATTGAGGGTGGTACTCATGAAGTTGGCTTTAAAAACTCTTTGTCAAGACTTTTAAATGACTGGGGAAAAAAGAAAAAAGTTTTAAAAGATGACGAAAAGTTATCAGGTGAAGATACAAGAGAGGGTTTAACTGCAATTGTTTCTGTTAAACTTCAGGAAGCTGAATTTGAGGGACAAACCAAAACAAAACTCGGAAACTCAAAAATGAGAGAAGTAGTAACTCAGGTTATGAATGAAGAGTTTGGAGCTTTCTTGGAAGAAAATCCACAGGTTGCAAGAACTATTGTTGAAAAAAGCTTAACTGCGGCAAGGGCAAGAGAAGCTGCAAGAAAAGCAAGAGAGTCGGTAAGAAGAAAATCCGGTTTAGAATCAAACTCACTTCCGGGTAAACTTGCAGACTGTCAGGATAAAAACCCTGAAAACACAGAAATTTACATTGTCGAAGGAGATTCTGCGGGAGGTTCTGCAAAACAGGGCAGAGACAGAAGTTATCAGGCAATTTTACCGCTTTGGGGTAAAATGTTAAATGTAGAAAAAGCAAGAGCAGATAAAGTAATAGGAAATGATAAACTTGCTCCTGTTATAACTGCTTTAGGAGCAGGAATAGGCCCAGAATTTGATATTGAAAAGTTAAGATATCATAAAATTATAATTATGGCCGATGCCGATGTTGACGGTGCTCACATCAGAACACTTCTCTTAACATTCTTCTTCAGATTTATGAGACCGCTCATTGAAAATGGTTATGTGTATTTAGCGCAACCGCCATTATATAAGGTTTATAAAGGAAAACAGGAAGAATACGCTTATGATGATGACCAGTTGAAAGCCTTGGTTGAAAAGTTTGGCGAAGGCGCAAAAGTACAAAGATATAAAGGTCTTGGTGAAATGCAGCCTGAACAGCTTTGGGAAACAACAATGAATCCTGAAACAAGAACAATGCTTCGTGTTAAATTAAGCGATGCGATAGCGGCAGACCAGATATTTACCATATTAATGGGCGATGAAGTTGAACCAAGAAGAGAATTTATTGAGCAGAACGCTCAGTATGTTCAGAATTTAGATGTATAATGTTCCACGTGGAACAATTACTCTTACAAGATAAAAGGATGTGAAAAAAATGGCATTTGAAAACGAAAACATTGTTAATGTTGACCTTGAAGCCGAAATGCGAAAAGCATACATTGACTATGCAATGAGCGTTATTGTAAGCCGTGCGCTCCCTGATGCGAGAGACGGACTTAAGCCTGTTCACAGAAGAATTATATATACTATGTTTGAAGACCATTTAACACACGACAAACCGTTCAGAAAATGTGCGATGACTGTCGGCGATGTTTTGGGTAGATATCATCCTCACGGTGATGCTGCAGTTTATGATTCTTTGGTTAGAATGGCGCAGGATTTCTCTTTGAGATATCCTTTGATTGACGGGCACGGTAACTTTGGTTCAGTCGATGGCGACCCTCCGGCTGCATACCGTTACACAGAAGCAAGGCTCCAGAAAATTTCACTGGAAATGCTTAAAGACATTGATAAAGAAACTGTTGATTTTATTCCAAACTATGATGAACATTGTTTAGAACCATCGGTTTTACCTGCTAAAATACCTGCACTTTTAATTAATGGTTCTTCAGGTATCGCAGTTGGTATGGCAACAAATATTCCTCCACACAATTTAGGAGAGGTTATTGATGCTTGTGTTGCTTTAATTGATGATGAACATTTAACAGTTGAAGATTTAATGCAGTATGTTAAAGGTCCTGATTTTCCTACAAGCGGTTTAATAATGGGTAAAGCAGGAATAAAACAGGCGTATACAACAGGTAAAGGCAAAATTACCATGAGAGCCAAGGCAGAAATTGAAGAAATGCCCGGCGGTAAGGAAAGAATTGTTGTAACAGAAATTCCTTATATGGTAAATAAGGCTCGTTTGGTTGAAAAGATTGCAGAACTTCATAAAGAAAAGAGAATTGAGGGAATAACTGACCTTCGTGATGAATCATCAAGAGAGGGTATGAGAATTGTTATTGAACTTAGAAAAGATGTTGTTGCATCTGTAGTATTAAATCATCTTTATAAAAACACACAGATGCAGGATACCTGCGGTGTTAATATGTTGGCACTTGTTGACAATCAGCCAAAAGTATTAAATCTTAAAGAAGCTTTAGAGGTTTATATCGGCCACCAGAAAGAAGTTGTTACCAGAAAAACACAGTATGACCTTAAAAAAGCTTTAGAAAGACAGCATATTTTAGAGGGCTTAAAGATTGCATCTGATAATATTGATGAAATTATTGAAACAATCCGTTCTGCTTATGACGATGCCAAAGAAAAACTTATGGCAAAATTCGGTTTATCCGAAATTCAGGCACAGTCAATACTCGATATGCAGCTTAAAAAGTTATCAGGATTAGAAAGAGAAAAGGTTGTAAACGAACTTAAAGAGCTTGAACAAAAGATAAAAGAATACAGAGAAATATTAGACAATCCAAAAATGGTTGCAGATATTGTTAAAAATGACCTTTTGGAAGTTAAAGAAAAATACGGTGATGACAGAAGGACAGAGATTGTTGACTGTGCAGACAGCATAGAAGACGAAGATTTAATTCCTGTTGATGATGTTGTTATTACTCTTACTCATATAGGCTATGTAAAAAGACTTTCTGTTGATACTTACAGAAGCCAGAGAAGAGGCGGAAAAGGCATATCGGCACTTTCTACAAGAGAAGAAGACTTTGTTGAAAAGCTGTTTGTGTGCTCAACACACGATTATGTATTATTCTTTACAAACTTTGGAAGACTTTATAAATTAAAGGCTTACCAGATACCTGAAGCAAGCAGACATGCTAAAGGCACTGCTATTGTAAATCTTTTACAGTTACAAAAAGGCGAAAAGGTTTCTACTATTATTCCATTAAAGGAATTTAACGAAAAAGACTACTTAACAATGGTTACCAAAAAGGGACTTGTTAAAAAGACAGCTGTTTCAGAGTATGATACCAACAGAAAAGGCGGGCTTTACGCAATTTCTATTAATGAAGATGATGAGCTTATCAATGTAGAGCTTACCAATGGCTCAAAAGAAGTATTTGTTATAACCAGAAACGGTAAGTCCATAAGATTTAAAGAAACTGATGTAAGACCAATGGGCAGAACTGCACACGGTGTCAGAGCCATTAACTTAACTGATGACGATTATGTTGTAGGTTCTGCAATAGTTACAGATGATGCTGACCTTTTGGTTATCACAGAAAACGGACTTGGAAAGCTTACTGAAATTAGCGAATACAAGGTACAGACAAGAGCAGGTAAAGGTGTAAAAACCTACAAGATAACCGAAAAATCGGGTTTAGTTGCAGGTGCTAAATGCGTAACTCCTGAAGAAGACATTATGCTTATAACTTCTAAAGGTATTGTTATAAGAACTGCAGTTTCGGGAATAAGCAAGATGGGAAGAGCAACACAGGGCGTTATGGTTATGAGAATGTCAGGAAATGAAAAGATAGTTTCAATAACCAGCGCACCTCATGAAGACCCCGAAGAAGAAAACGAAGTTTTAACCGAAGGAGCAGAAAATGTTCCAATTTCAACCGAAATGCCATTTGAAGAATAAATTTAAAAGGAACTGATATTTGTCAGTTCCTTTTTTTGTCTTATTTTTCTATTTACAAAGCAAATTCTTTATTATATAATTAAGATAACTATATTCATAAGGAGTAAATATGAAACGATTTTTATGTATTTTTGTGTCGGTTTTAATACTTTTTTCAAATGTTTCAGCATTTGCACAAGAAGTTTACACATATAAAGAAGAAAATTATATTGCAGAGGGTATTTTAAGAACTAATCTTAAAACTTTGACTACTTCGGGTTGGCAAAACATTAATATTATAAAGGCAGATTTGGGGTCTAAATATGTATCGGGCGAGGTTTTAATTCCGAAATATGGGATAGGGCATTTAGAAACTGTTTTAAAAATGGCTGAAAATTACGATACTACACTTGCAGTTAATACTGACTTTTTTGCATCTTCGGAGAACCAAAAAGGCTCAAGCATTGGAGGCATTATTAAAGATAATAAGCTTTTAACTTCTACAGGAAATAAAGGCGAATTTGCAAGTATGGCTTTAACTTATGATGAAGAAGTTATTTTGTCATATTTAGATGTATTAATAACAATTACTGCACCTGACGGTGAAAGCATAGTATTAAAAAGCTTAAATAAGTATGAGGATTTGTCTGAACCTGCAATTTATAC
>JAZSNJ010000112.1:0-6319 GCA_045536355.1 Clostridia bacterium
CATGCCGCCTGGGCGCAGACCCCTGTCAGGGTCAGGATGCTGTCTTGATGAAGCGCAAGAAACAATAGTAATTCGATCAATTGATGGATATTTGAACACTTCTGAAATATACATTTTATAGTTTTCAAAAGCTTGTTCAGCCAATTCTTTACCTCTTGCTGTAAGTGTCTCTTCTTTTAAACGGTTAAAATAATCCAAGCTGTTTACGCCCCATGTAACCAAAAGGTGGTTAGGCGACTTACCTGCAAGAAGTGATAGAGTTTCACCCCTTGTATTAACACTTACATCAGCATTTCCTGCAAGATCTATCAATTCATCAATTTGTTCTGTGGTTAATGTAGCAATAGCATAACCTTTCTGTGAAAGTGCCGCATTAAGAAGTGTGTCTGAACCAAAAGCTGCAATTAAAGACATATGAAGTGCCTGATTTGGTGTAAGACTTGAAGCAACATATCCCTGAGCCTCACATGCCTGTTCGAATGCTTCATCTGAGCCAAACATATCATAAAGTGCAAAAGAATCATACACAAGTCTTCCAACAGATGCGCTGGTTGGTGCATCACCTGCTATTGCACGGTTATCAAACTGGATATCCTTAGTTGGATATCTTAACTTTAAGATATATTCCGCATAAGCAGATGCAGGAATTTTTGAATTAACACCTGCCTGTAATGAGTCACCCACCCACGCAAGTCTTGTTCCTGGTTCTAATTGTATCAAATCCTCCGACTGCACAGCATTTGCCAAAGGCATAATGCTTGTTAAATCACTCCATATAAAAGCCTTAACATTTTTAGTTTCGGTTGGAACATTAACGCTGAAATATGTAGTGCTTTGAACAGTATCAAAAGCGTTATCCTCAAAAGTTTTTGTTCCGACAAGGCCGTTATTTTCATCATAAAACGCAAAAATTACCGAATACTTGTCATTAAGGCCGTATTGGTTTTCGAGAACGACTTCTGCTGTATAAGCTTTACCTCCATCTTCAGCTTCAATAATTTTAAATTCAGGAGTTACCGCACCACTGTATGCAAGAGCTGTAATATCTGAATAATCAGTAATAATCTCCCCATCTCTTCTCAAATTCATTGTTAAAGCGTTCATATCTCCAGCATACTCAAAGTTAAATTCATAAAATCCCCAGTTATCGATATCTGTGCTGTCGGCATAAACCAAATTACCATCGCCGTCAACAAGAGAAATTGAAACTTCTTTAAACTGTTTTTCTGATTCAGCTAAGTAGCCTCTTACTACACATCTTTTGGTGTTTTCGTAATAAGTTGCTTCCTGTTTTGTGCCAAGTGCCAGCACTGGTGCTGAAATACTTGTTACAATTGCTGCAGATAATAAAACTGCTAATAGTTTTTTCATAATACTTCCCCCTATAGTTTGCATATTATAACAATTATATTGTAACAAATTAACTTATAAAGGTCAATAGAATTTCCCAAAAAAGTTGCACATTTTATATGTCATTTTTAACAAAAAAGAACCGCTGCTAAAAACGGTTCCTGTTATATGAAATTTAATATTTTTTAAGCGGTCTTGAGTCATCTTCTACGCCTTTTTCAATTTTTATAATTTGAACTTCATAGCTATAATCAGGCGATACATTTATTCTAACTGTATCCCCTGCTTTTTTTCCAAGAATTGCCTTTGCCATAGGCGATTCGTAACTTATATAGTCCCCCGAAGAATCTATTCTTATATTTGTTACAATTGTGTATGTTTCCTCACAGTCATCTTCCGGGATATACAGAGTTACTTTGTCCGAAAGACCTACTTCGTCTTCTTTGGAATTATCAGTAATTACAGTTGCAGTTTTAATCATATTCTTAAGATGTCTTATCCTTGCTTCGTTTCGGTTCCGTTCCTGTTTTGCAATTTTATATTCTGCATTTTCACTTAAATCACCGTATGACCTTGCTACATTAACTGCTTCTAATAATTCGTCTCTTTTTGTTGTTTCACGGTATAAAATTTCTTCTTTCATCTTATTAATGTCAGCTTTTGTCAATTTATTGTGCATAAAATCTCTCCTTTTAATGTACCACTAAAGTATAACAAATTTTGATACTTTGGTCAATTAGCTTTAAGTATTTTTTGTAAAAATTATACATATAAATACTTTAGAGGTGAAATTATGAAAAAAAGGACAATTTACATTATTAACATCTTAATTCCATTAATAGTTGGCGGTATTTCTGCACTGATTTCAATGAACGGGATGGACGCGTTTGAAGCAGTAAATAAATCTGCATTAAATCCGCCAAACATTGTATTTCCAATTGTATGGACGATTCTTTACACATTAATGGGTATAGGAATGGGACTTGTATACAATTCCCGATGTAACACTCAAAACAAATCACTAAGCGTTATATTTTATGCGCTTCAACTTGCTTTTAACTTTTGCTGGAGCATAGTATTCTTTAATTTACAGGCATATCTTTTTGCTTTTATATGGCTTATTCTTTTAATAGTTTTAGTCGTAATTATGATGTATTACTTCTATCAGTGTAAGCCTGTAGCTGCATATTTACAAATCCCATATCTTATATGGCTTTTATTTGCAGCATACCTAAACTTTACAATATATTTATTAAATTAAAAATCAGTGGCTAAAAGCCACTGATTTTTAATTTGAAAGTTTAACTTCTGTCCATATTTTTGAATAAAGCTCTGCGCTCTCTCCTATATCTAAAATGCTTTGAGAGTTTTTGGTAAACTCTTCAGGAACATTTATAGCAGGGTTGTTTTTAAATTCCTCAGGAAGATATTTTACAGCTTCAGCATTTGTTGTTCCATACTGAATTACAGGCATAATTTTAGCATTTACCTCTGGGCGCATTATATAATCTATAAGTTTATAAGCATTATCGGCATTATCTGCATTTTGTGGAATAAAAAATCCATCAATTCCTATGCCTATGCCTTCTTCAGGATAAACCACCTTTATGTCTGGGTTTAAAGACATTGCTTCTGATACAAAAGAGTTATACATAAGACCAACACTTGCATCGTTTGATGCAATAATTTCGTGTGGCTTGTCAGAGTTGTATGCAACTACATTAGGAGCGATTTTCAAAAGCTCCTGCTTTGAATTTTCTAATTTCTCAGGATTAGTTTCATTAATATCATAGCCACTCATTATATTCATCATACCAATCATAGTTCTCATATCATCAAGAAGTACTACCTGGTCTTTAAGTTTAGGGTCCGAAAGAGACTTATAGCCTGTTGGAACTATTGGACAGGTTTTTTCGTTATAACACATTAAAATGCACCCTGTTGTATAAGGTACAACATACTTATTCTCTTTATCAAAATCTTTTCCAAGATAAGACTCTGAAATATATTTATAATTTGAGATTTTGTCTTTGTCGAGCTCTTTCATAAGCCCACCCTCTTGCGCCATTATCTGGAACATATAATCACTTGCAATTACCAGATCAAATTCTCCGGCATTCATAGCCTTTAATTTTGAATACATTTCTTCATTTGAAGAAAAGTTGGTTACATTAACCTTTATTCCAGTCTCAGCCGTAAAATCACTTAAAATATCATCAGGAATATATCCTTCCCATGTGTAAAAATCAAGACTGTTCTCATCACGCCCACAACCGATAAGTAAAATCAACATTAATACACATAATAAAAAACCAATAACTCTTTTCATTTAATCTTCTCCTTATTTCTAAAATTATAAATCAAAACAGTTAAAACAACGGTTGTTAATAATATAATTGTTGAAAGTGCATTTACTTTTGGAGAAACGCCAACTTTCATCATAGAATACACCTTAACCGGGAAAGTGGTATATTTAGCACCTGCCATAAAAAAGCTTATTACGACATCATCAAAAGACATTAAAAATGAAAGTGCCGCTCCCGAAATTACAGAAGGCATTATCAAAGGCAGTGTTATACTGACAAATGCTTTAAAAGGCGAAGCTCCTAAATCTCTTGCTGCAAGTTCTGTGTCAAAATTTAAACTTTCAAGCCTGGCAGAAACCACAACCATTACAAATGGAACGCAAAAGGAAAAATGCGATATAAACAAAGTGCCAAAACCAAATTTGAAATTAAGATAAGAAAATATTTGTAAAAACGCAGTTCCAACAATAATTTCAGGTGTTAAAAGAGGCAGGTATGATATAAATGAAAATATTTTTGAAAGTCTTGTTTTAAATCTCTTAAGTGCAAAGCTTCCAAGTGTACCTAAAACACAGGCAGACAAAGTGGAAACCATTGCCAAAACCACTGAATTTATAAAACTTTCAATAAGTGCTTTATCCTTAAAAAGTTCAAAGTACCATTTAAGTGAAATTCCTTCCCACAATAGTGCAGATTTCCCATGATTAAAAGAATATACAGACACCATTATTACCGGAAGATACATAAATATTAAGATTAATAGCACATAAATTGTGTTAACAGCTTTTTTCATTCCCTTTCACCGCCTTTTTGGTTTATAGCCATATAAAAAGCTATGAAAATGAGTGAAAGAAGCATCATAATTACAGATAGAGCCGAACCACCCGATATATCTCTTAATGTTGTAAAGTGATCTCGAATTAAACTGCCTAAAATTACTGTTTTGCCTCCCCCTAACAAGTCAGATACAAAAAACAATCCCAATGTTGGAGCAAAAACCAATATAAAACCCGACACAATCTCGGAATATGTCTGTGGCACTATCACTTTAAAAAATGTCCTTATTTTCCCTGCTCCCAAATCCCTTGACGCAAGGGCCAAAGAGTAGTCAATTTTAACCACGCCTGAATATAGTGCAAGAAACATAACCGGAAGCATAAGATAAATCATACCCATTAAAACAGCAGTATCATTATATAAAAGCTTCAAGGGCTTATCTATAACATTCAAAAATGTCAGTAGTTTATTTATTACTCCATCTGTTCCCAATATGTTCAAAAATGAGTATGTCCTTACCAATGAATTTGTCCAGTAAGGAATTATCAAAAGAATAAATAAAGCGTTTCTGTACTTGGATTTAGCTACAACAAATGATAGCGGATATGCGATTAAAAAACAACTTAAAGTTGCCACAATACCCATTTTAAGAGAATTAATAATTACTTCCCTGTATAATGGGTTAAAAAGTTTGTTGTAGTTTTCAAGTGTAAAAGCACTTGTTACGAAACCAAAACCGTCAGACTCCATAAAACTGATGATAAGCATAAAAAGCATAGGGACAATAACCAAAAATATTAAGAATATATAAATAAGCGACTTTGTTATATATTTCATATTATTCTCCCTTTATTATATGAATATCTTGTGGAGTATAACTTACATTTACTTTTTCGCCCTTATTATAAGCGTGATTTTCAAAAGCATACGACAAAAGTTCGGACCCATCATTTAACTTAAGTCTAGTTTTTACAACTCCACCTGCAAACACCGAAGATACAACAGTTGCTTCCTGACCATTTTCGGTGATTTTTACAGATTCAGGTTTTAATATGCCGAAATCCCCATTTGGCAGATTTAAAATGTTGGGCTGCCCCATAAATTTTGCTACAAACAAATTGTTAGGCTTGTTATAAATCTCTACCGGTGTGCCAATTTGTTCTATGTTTCCGTTATTCATAATAATTATTTTATCGGCAAGGTAAAAAGCTTCTTCTCTGTCATGCGTTATATATATAAATGTGGTGCCAAGTTTTTGTTGCATTGATTTTAATTCCTGCATCATTGAGGATTTTAAATTATAGTCAAGTGCACCAAGTGGCTCATCAAGAAGCAATATTTCGGGCTTTAAGCAAAGTGCTCTGGCTGTTGCCACTCTTTGTTTTTGCCCACCGCTTAAAGTATCTATTTTTCGTTTTTCAAATCCTGAAAGTCCAACAACACCAAGTATTGTGCCTACTTCTTCTTTAATCTGTCTTTTTGAGTATTTTTTAATTTTAAGCCCATAAGCAACATTGTCAAACACATTAAGGTGTGGGAAGAGCGCAAAATTCTGAAAAACCGTATTAACTTCTCTTTTCTCAGGCGGCAGTTCATCTATGTTTTTGTCTTTCAAAATAACATTTCCACTATCTTGCTGTAAAAGTCCGCCTATAATTTTAATCAGGGTTGTTTTACCACAGCCTGATGGACCTAAAACTGTTATAAATTCTCCCTTTTTAGCATTAAAAGAAACAGAATTTAAAACTTTTAAATTCCCAAAGCTTTTTTCAATGCCTTTTATTTCCAAAATATTTTCCTGCACTTTTGTTCCATCCTTTATAATTTATGAACTGATTATACCACTATTTGGGTGTTTTTTCAAGAATTTTCCATCTGATTAAACT
>JAZSNJ010000020.1:0-11065 GCA_045536355.1 Clostridia bacterium
CTGCCCTGACATAAATTCTCTTTATATGCGGATATTTTTCTTTCAGCTTTTTGGCAACCTCTCTGCACAAACTGTCAAACTCACTTTTGCTCCCCATTAAGAATGTGTCAACTTTGCTACCCAGTATCAGGTTTTCCATTACTTCATAAACCTTGTTTTTTAAACTTTCTGCATCTGATATTTTCCTATGCCCAAAGAAACAACAAGTATTTTTTACTTCATTCATAAAATACCCCTAAATTAAAAAAGTGCGTAGCCTGTTTGAAAACAGAGCCACGCACTAAAAAACGCAGAGGCTCTATCTCAAAAGTCACCACAACTTATCACCGTATGCACAAGAGCACAAGGATAATGAGATAAGCATACGCTTTTTACATAGCGTATACCTTGTGCTCATTGTTATACATAAAAGTAATAAGTATAATTTGGCATATTTAATTCGGATGATAAATTGTGGTATAGATATTATAACACACTCAATTTAAATTTTCAAGATTTAAAAAAGTGCGTAGCCTGTTTGAAAACAGAGCCACGCACCAAAAAACGCAGGGACTCTGTTTCAAATGTTACCACACACTTTTTTATCATAACACTCTATATTTACACAAAGGGTATGATGAAACAAGAGTGTACGCTTTTTACAAATAGCGTACCCCTTTGTGTAGATAAATATAATATAGAGTTTTTAAATAAAAAAGTTGTGGTACGAATATTATACCACATTCAATTTAAATTTTCAAGATTTAATGAAATCTAGAATTTACTTGACAATACAACAAAAAAGTTGTATAATTTAAATACAATAAAAAAGTTGTATATATTTTATGTATTGGAGCATAATATGAGAGTACACACATACGAAAATTCAAGTGGCAAAGATTTAATAAAAAAATATTTTGATAAACTCTCTAAAGAAGAACAAGTAGACGGATATTCAGTATTACTTGCCTTTGAAGAAGATAGAACTGATGAGCTAAGCATAAAGCCTTGGCAAGGCAAAGTCTGGGAAGTATATTTTTATAAACATAATCGAATTTTTTATGTCACTATTGAAAACGAGGACGTATATTTACTACACGCCTGTAGAAAGCAAAAGAATAAAACTGAAACATCAGACAAAAATATTATTATATCAAGAGCCAAAGAACTTGGAAAACTTTTAAACAAATCTTTTATTTAAGGAGGATTGTTATTATGCCATTCAAACAAATTAATGTAAATGAGCAAATTGAAGAAAAAAGAAAAACAGATAGCGAATTTGATGCCTTATGGCAAGAAAGCAGAAATGAATATAAATTACTTGCTGAACTTGTGAAAATACGAAGGGAAGCAAATTTATCTCAATCAGAACTAGCTGAAAAAAGTGGTAACAAGCAACAAGTTATTTCAAGAATAGAAAACAAGGAAAACAGCCCGACTTTAAAAACCCTTTGCGGCATTTTAGATGTATTGGGATATGAAATTAAATTTGAACCAAAACAAAGCATATAATTCTTATAATAAATATCCACCCCCATAGTGAAGTTGTCAAGTAAAAGTAGACATGCGACTATCGCGTGGTTTTCGTTATACAAAAAGGCTTGAATCGTAATCTTCAAGCCTTTAATTCTTTTTATAAAATTATTCCACACACTTCCTAAGTATATCTATCAGCACTTTATAATTATCGACAGACTTTATTGATGCTTCCAAAAGTTCCTCTTTATCTGCATTTCCCCAGTTCAGATCATAATTTAACCTTTTTGCCATCAAACGAACAAATTCCCGTATTGTACGCCCGTTCCCCTCTCTGAAAGGGTGAATTATATTCAGTTCTGCCATGACATAAGCTAGGTTTCTAAAGATTTTTTCTGGGTCTGTTTCATTTAGCATATTTTTCTCTTTTATTTTGGCAAACACTTTATCAAGCTCTCTTTCTATCGAGTTGGGCGGATAGAACATAGTATCTGCTTTGCTTATTTGTTCACATCTTATTTTCCCTGCAAACAAATAAATATCTTCAAAAATAAACTTGTGTATATTCATAAGATGTGCTTTTGAAAAATTGCCTTTTATTGGATTTTTCATAAGTTCCATTTGCTTAATCAAGGTAATTTCCTCTTCTGCGGTTTTTAAAAGCTTGTTATCTCTTATATTCAATTTGTTTTTTAACACATTGGTATCAGGATAACAGTATATTGATTGTGTAGTTGTATAAACATCATATTTTGAAAACATAGTTACATCCTCTGCATATATTTAAGTTTTAATTCTTCTATTACATCTTTATAACTTACTTTGCCACTATCAATTCTTTTAAGATTTTTTATACCATCTTCACTAATTGTCATATTTTCGACAGCGAAAGTCCCTTTTAAGTTTTTTAAATTGCTTTCAAAATTTATAGATGACATATCCGCTTTGTTTCTCCAATCTTTATATTTCCCGCTTTTAATTCTCGCATCTTGAGGTCTTTTAGCATCTTTAGGAAGGAGCCATACTCCGGCTATCTTTTTTGCGCCGATTATTCTGCCTTCATTACATAAAACAGTAATTCTTCTTATAGAAATTCCCCAGGCGTTACTCGCTTCTTTAATAGTTAGTATATCCATATAAACACCCCAATCATGTATATTTTATACCAATGTTAGAACAATGTCAATATTTATTAATCAGAAGTTTCCTCCAGAATTTTTAAAACTTATACTAAAAAGCTCTCTGCTAAATGCAGAGAGCTTTTTTTATTTTACATCCATATATTCTGAATTCATAGGACCGGTTTCTTCGTTTTCTACAATTAAAACTCTTGTTCCCGGAGTTGTTATGATATGATGCCACTCGGCTTTTGGAATGTTATAAACCTTGTGGGGTTCCATTTTGGTTTCTTTTAAGTCTTCACCTGTTATTAATGTTGCATCCCCCTCTAACAAGATAAATGCTTCATCTGTTAAAAGATGTCTTTCAACTCTGGTAAAATTCTCTCTTATAAATTTATCCCCGTGATTAAGGTATGCAACTCTCCAATGACCATATCTTAAAACAGTCATATAATTTTCATCTTTATAATCATATATGTCAATATGATTTTTTGTTTCTTTAATTACTTCTCCCATTTTTATCTCCCTTTCCTTAAATTGCCTGTTCAGCCTGAATAAGTGTTTTTGTGTCGCTCCAGTCATTCCTTTTAATATGCGTTATTTCGTGAACATAAGTTCTTCTTTGCATATCCAGACTTAAGCCTGAATTAATATAGATGTTATAGTTCCCGTCAGAATCAACCGAAGTGTATCCCTTAACCCTGTCGGGCAAATTAACTATTCTTGTAAAAATGCGTTCCATGATTTTCTCCTTAAGTAAAAATTAGTTAATATCAGGATTTGTTGCTTTCATGGCTTTATGAATTGCAACAAGCTGCCTGATTTCGGCAGGAGTGGCCTCTTTATATAAATCAAACAATATTTTATATTCGGGGTTTGTGCGAAGCATTTCCAAAAGCTCATCTTTAACTTCACTTTCTCCACGCTCAACACTTCTTCCCATAAGATAATCTGCTGTAACACCGAATAAATCAGCAAGTTTATCTACTATTTCAATTGACGGGAGCGAGTCCCCCGACTCATATTTACTTATTGTTGATGTGTTATTTAAGCCTAACTTTTCTGCCAATTCCTTTTGGGTTAATTTTTTCTCATTCCTGAGAAGTTTTAGTCTTTCACAGAACATTTTTACTATCATCTCCTTTATTAATTATATGACTAATAATCATATTTGTCAAGTATAATTTTTATTTTAATTTTAAAAAACTCTTGACTTGTGAATTTAAATCACATATAATGTGATTATAAATCATATATATGACTGTTAATCAACAAGGAGAGACTATGTATTATTGTAATTGTTGTCAAAATGAGTTTTATCATTTAAGAAAAGTAACAGAAGTTCATGATGAATGCTTTGATAAAGCAATCGAGGTGTTTTATGAGTGCCCTTATTGTAATTCAATGGACATAGATTTAAAGGAGGAACAAGATGATTAAGGTTTGTAAGGTTTGCGGAAAAGAATTTATAGCAAAAGGTGCTAAAAAATATTGCTCTAAAGAATGTGCTTTAAGTGTTAAATATTATAAAACTAAAAACCAAAACAAAGAAACTCTTTGCTGGGAGTGTAAAAATGCCTGTGGGAAATGCTCATGGTCAAAAAATTTTGTGCCTGTTAAAGGATGGGAGGCTCTTCCTACAAAAATTAAAGGCTCATTCGAATCTGAAACTGTAATTGACAGTTTTTTGGTTATAAACTGTCCCGAATTTATAAGGGGGTAAAATATGGACAGCAAGGAATTTTTAGACGGAATTTTTGCCGTAAACAAGAGAATTGATTTAATTCTGGCAGAGCTTAGTGCCATAGAGGAAACTAATAACAAATATCCTTTTTGCAAAAATGTAAAAAGTGATTTAGAAGAGATACTTACAATAAGTTTAAACAGTTTAAATGACTACAGAATGAAAGTTTTTGAGCTTTTAAGCTCTATCCCCGACCCTACCGCAAGATGCGTTTTAGAGTATCGCTATATTGCCCTTTTAAAGTTTGAAGATATTGCAAAAAAACTCTTTTACTCAACAAGACAGGTGTTGCGTTATTACAACGATGGAGTAAATTACATTTCAGAACAATTAAAAAAGTGATGCAGTTTCCTGCATCACTTTTAATTCTATTGTTCTGTTGTTTCGGTCGTTTCAGTTTGCTGTTGTTCCTGAACCTGCTGTTGCATCTGCTGTTCCTGAACTTCCTGCGCATAAGGAACTATATCAAAGGCTTCCATATACTTTTTGATCTCTTTCTTTTCATATTCGTCAATCCAGATACCGATTGTGGTTGAGTAATTAACATTGTTGATTACACCGCTTAAGAATTCTTTTGTGTTTTCAAAGTCAGTATCAATCTCTCTAGTGTCAAGTCTTTTTATGATATGATATCCGAATGATGATTCAACAAGGTCTGACACTTCGCCGATTTCCAAAGCAGCTGTGCCCTGTTCAAATTCTTTTACCATAACTGATACGCCATAGCTTGAACCATACTGCTGGAAATACATTAAGTCTTCAGCATCAGACGAAAAGTTTGCTGTGTTAACAAAAAGATATCCTTCAGGCTGTGCGCTTGAACCCGGGTCTTCTGATTTTTCTGCCATTAAGCTATCAAAATCAGCACCATCTCTAATCTGTTTTAAAATATCTTCTGCTTCTTTTTTCTTTTCTGCTTTTTTAGCATCATCTAATGCTTTACCCTCTTCATCAACAGTACTTATTAAAATGTGTTTTGCTTTTAACACATTTTTGTCATAATATGAAGAAATTTCTTCATCTGTTGCTTCTTTGAAAAGTTCAAGTTCTGTAATCTTTTCATTGAATTTTGATGCGTGTTGTGAAACTTCCATTAAAGCTACATACTGGTCTTCTGTAATATAATAGTCAGAAAGCATATGGGCGAATTCTTCTTCGCCATACTGTTCTTTCATTTCTTTAATGCCGTCAGCTACAACTTTTTTGTCTTCCTCTTCTAAAGTTATGCCGTTTTCTTCTGCTTTCATTGTCATAGCTTTTAATGTATAAAGTTCTTCTAACGCCTGTTCTTTAGAAGCACCTGCTCTCATTAAATAAAACATTTCATAAGCATAAATGTCTTTATCACCAATAGATGCAACTACTGTTTCAGGTTTTGCTTTTAAATCCTCCATTGAAGCTTTTCCGCAACCTGTGAAAAGCGTAATTATCATAACAACTGCCAACATAAGGCTGATTGCTTTTTTCATAGTTTTTTCTCTCCTTTATTAATTCTTACTCACTATATTTTACTATGCCTTATAAAATAAGTCAAGAAAAAAACACAAACTTCACCTAATCTTCACATTATTTAATTGAAATTAGAACAAAACTATGGTATACTTTATTAAAAGATATACTTAGGAGGAAAAAGATGAAGCTTAATTTAGAATCTAAATATTTTAAGCAGGGGCTTACTATATTTTTAACACTTGCAACCTTAGTTATATTTTACTTTGTTTTAATTAACTTAAAGGGCTTTTCATCATGGCTTGGAAAATTAAAAGATGTTGCTATGCCTTTTGTATGGGGATTTGTAATAGCTTATATTTTAAACTCGCCTTATAAAAGACTTAAAAGGTTAATTGCAAAAAAATTTCCAAAGGCAGCAAAGCCTGTATCAGTAATTACGGTATTTACAGTATTTATTGTTGCAATGACTCTCTTTTTCTATATGGTTGTTCCTCAGATTGTTAATGCAATAACGGGTCTTTCTGATGCTCTTCCTATTTACATCTACCGTGCGCAGACCGAAACCGAGGGCTTTTTTGAAAACTACCTTGAAAGGTTTGACCTTGCAGAAAAAGATATCCAGAATGTAATAAACTATGTTTCGGATAACTTATTTAAAAATTTTGATATAAGAAATGTTGTTGATAAAACCCTTCAGATTTTTATTAATACAACAGTAGGAATTAAAAACTTTTTAATGGGTCTTATTATCGCAATATATTTTCTTATTGATAAAAAGAGATTTATTAAAACCGGCAAAAAAATTCTATATTTTATTTTCGGCGAGAAAAACGGGAACCTTGCTATGAATTTTTGCGCATTTACTGACCGTACTTTCGGACAGTTTATTTTATCAAAAGTTGTAGACTCCGCAATAATAGGTGTAATGTGCTATATAGGAATGCTTATTTTAAGGCTTGAATATCCGCTACTTATTTCATTAATTGTGGGTATTACAAATTTAATTCCGTTCTTTGGTCCGTTTATTGGCGCAATTCCGTCTATCATTTTACTATTTTTAATCAGTCCTATGCAGTCATTAATATTTGCAATATTTATATTCTTGCTTCAGCAGTTTGACGGTAACTACCTAGGTCCCAAACTTATGGGAGATTCAATAGGTATACGCTCGGTTTATGTTATTTTTGCAGTAGTTATAGGTGGCGGATTTTTTGGACCTGTGGGAATGTTTTTAGGCGTTCCTGTGTTTGCAATAATTTACACCGTTATATCGCACATCATCAACAAAAAGCTTTATAAAGAAGGAATAGAAATATAAATGGATATAAAAGAAGTAATTATTGTTGAGGGAAAATACGATAAGATTAAATTAGACTCCTTTATCGATGCGACAGTTATTCAGACTGACGGATTTAAGATTTTCAAAGACAAAGATAAAAAAGCATTAATTAAACAATATGCAGAAAAAAGAGGAATCATAATTTTAACCGATTCTGACTCGGCAGGATTAATGATAAGAAACCACTTAAAATCCTTTATTGACCAAAAGTATATTAAAAACGCATATATCCCTCAAATAAAAGGCAAAGAAAAAAGAAAAACAGAAAACTCAAAAGAGGGATTTTTGGGAGTTGAGGGATTAACCAAAGAGATTATCTTAGATGCTTTAAAAAGTGTAACTGACCAAAACTTTCCTTTAGAAAAACAAATTACAAAAACCGATTTGATTTCAGACGGTTTGTCAGGAAGTGCTGACTCAAAAGAAAAAAGGCTTAAGCTTTTAAAGCTTTTAAAGTTACCCCAAAACTTAAACACAACATCACTTTTAGATGCTCTTAATACCTTTTTGGGATATGAAAAATACAAAGAAATTTTGCACAAAATTAAGTGATTTTTGCACTATCTTAAAAAATACCAAAAATTGGAGTTATCAACGAAAAATATAAGTTATCAACAGACTTATCAACTAAAAAGGCTTGTATTTCAAGCCTTTTTTTAGGTTATCCACAGTTATTTTTGTTTAAAATTCATATATGCTGTCCACATTAAAGGACAGCTTTTTTGTTATTGTTTTTGTAAAGAAGGAGGAAACTTAGCTTTCCGGACTTTTTTCTATCATTTCCATCTTAAAAGGGCAGACCATAAGGTCTGCCCTTTTTATTATTTGCTCATTATATCAGTTAAAGTTTCACCAAGTATTTTAATTCCTTGTCTTATTTTTTCATCCGACATTGTAGAATAGTTTAATCTAAAGCATGAGCAAGGCTTTTCCATATCAACCATAAAGGTTGAGCCGGGAACAAACACAACATTCTTTTTAGCGCATTGTTTTGCAATCTCCTGTGTGTCATACCCCTCACCCATATCACACCAGATGAAAAGTCCTCCTTTGGGAGTGGTGTATGTAATTTCTTTTGGGAAATATTCTTTCATCGCATCTATCATAACCTTACATTTTGATGCATAAAGTTTTGCTGATTTTTTAATGTTTTTATCAAGGTCATAATTTGTCATATATTCATAAGCGAGTAACTGTGGGAGCATACTTGTATGAACATCTGATGCTTGTTTTGCGATTGTCATTGTAGCTATTATGTCTTTATGGCCAAGCGCAAAACCAACTCTTAAGCCGGGTGCTACTGTTTTTGAAAATGAACCACAGTATAAAACTATTCCCTCTTTATCCATTGATTTTATTGTCTGATATTTTTCATCTGTAAACCCAAGCTCACCGTAAGGATTATCTTCAATTATTATAATATTGTTTTTTACCGCTATATCATAAACAGCTTTTCTTTTTTGGGGGGACATTGTTTTGCCTGATGGATTCTGAAATGTTGGAATTACATATAAAAGTTTAACATTTTGGTTTTCCTCTATTGCTTTTTCTAAAGCTTTAATATCAATTCCGTCATCATCCATAGGAATACCTACTAAATTTGCACCGTACTGTCTAAAATCATTTAAAGCCCCTATAAAGCTTGGTTCTTCAACCAAAACTGTATCTCCCTCATTTATGAGTGATTTTGTAAGAAGGTCAATACCCTGCTGACCGCCTGACACAATCATAAGCTCATTGTTTTCCATATTGATGTTTTCTTTTTGGGTAAGTCTTTTTTTAACCTCCTCACGAAGCGGAGCATAGCCTTCTGTTACACCATACTGAAGTGATAAAACAGGATTTTTCTTTAAAAGTCTTTTTGCAATTTTAGAAAGCTCTTTATTAGGGAAAGTATCAGGCGATGGATTTCCACCTGCCAAAGATATAACATTAGGGTCTCCTGCAAGTTTGAAAATTTCTCTTATTGCAGAGCCTTTAACACTACTCATTCTGTTTGATTTTACGAAATTCATTATTTATTCCTCCCAAGTTCTTTTGTGCGATTATATGCTTTTATAACTGCTTCCATAACAGTTTCGTTAAATCCACCATCCACGAGTGCTTTAACGCCCTCTACCGTGCTTCCACCCGGCGACATAACATTTTGTTTTAACTCTTCTGGCGATATGCCTGTTTCTTTTATCATACCTGCTGCACCAATAATTGTTTCAGTAGCATATTTTAATGCCTTTTCATAAGATAAACCGCATTTTTCTCCGCCTTTAGCTAAATTTTCAGCAAACATATATAAAAATGCAGGTCCGCAGCCTGATACTGCACAACCCATATCAATTAAGTCCTCTTTAATATAATCAAGCTCACCTGATGCACTCATTATATCATAAAAGAATTTAAGTTCATCATCTGTAACAATATCATTTTTTGTAACAATCACCATGCCTTTTCCTATCATAACAGGTGTGTTTGGCATTATTCTTATTACGGGGTAATCTCCCCCTGCCATATCAGATATGCTCTTTAATGTAACACCTGCTGCCATAGTAACTAAAATAAATCTGTCTTGTCTTTTAGCAAAAATATCTTTTACAGAATCTAAAAGCTCTTTCATCATCTGTGGTTTTACGCCTAAAAAGATATAGTTTGCTTTTTTTGCAATTTCTTCATTGGAAGAAAAAGTTGCACCAATCTCATTTGCTAAATTAACTGCTAAATCTTCGGGTTTATTTGAAAGATATATATTTTTAGGGCTATATGACTTTGAAACTGCCTTTACCAAAGCAGAGCCCATATTACCTGTGCCTATAAAGCCTATAATTTTATCCATTATCTTGTCTGCCCTTCTCCCTTTATAACATATTTGTAGGTATTAAGTTCGTTTAGTCCCATAGGGCCTCTTGCGTGAAGCTTTTGTGTTGAAATTCCCATTTCACAGCCAAGCCCGAATTCGCCACCGTCTGTAAAGCGTGTTGATGCATTTACATATACTGCTGCACTGTCAGTATTATTAATAAAGTATTCTGCGTTTTCCATATCATTTGTTATAATTGCCTCACTGTGATGAGTGGAATGAATTAAAATATGGTCTACCGCCTCTTTTACACCATCTACAACTTTTACTGCTAAAATATAATCTAAAAACTCAGTATCAAAACTGTCTTTATCTGCTTTTTCGCCATCAATTATTTTAATTGCTTTTTCACAAAGAATAAGTTTTACTTTGTTTTCTTGCCTTTTATCTGTAAGTCTTTCTTTCAAAAGAGGTAAAAACTCATCTTTAATGTTTTGGTGCACCAAAAGCACTTCTAAAGCGTTACAAACAGAGGGTCTGCTTGTTTTTGCATTTTCTATAACATCAAGTGCCATTTTAAAATCGGCTGATTCATCTATAAACATATGGCATATTCCCGTTCCTGTTTCAATACAGGGAACTTTGGCGTTTTCTACACATTTTTTTATGAGTCCCGCTCCCCCTCTGGGAATTAAAAGGTCAATATAACCTACGCCTTCCATTAAGTCGAGTGAGCTTTGTCTGGTTGTGTCTTCTACAAGCTGAACTATGTTTTGGGGAAGTCCTTCTTCGGCTATTCCCTCTCTTAATGCATCAGTAATTGCTTTAGCAGAATTATATGCATCTTTCCCGCTCCTTAAAATACAAACATTGCCCGACTTTATTGTAAGTGCTGCAGCATCTGATGTAACATTTGGTCTTGACTCATAAATAATTGCAATTACGCCTATTGGCACACTTACTTTTTTAATAATAAGTCCGTTTTCTCTTTTTATTTCTTCTAAAACTCTTCCCTGCGGGTCAGGTAAGTTTACTACATCTCTAATCCCGTCTGCCATAGCCTTTATTCTTTTTTGGTCTAATTTAAGACGGTCAATCATAGCATCAGACAATCTTCCCGATGCATTTTCTATATCAATGGCATTTGCCTCTAAAATTTTATG
>JAZSNJ010000108.1:0-9643 GCA_045536355.1 Clostridia bacterium
CATTCCTTGGTGAAAAACTTCCTGACTGGAAAGCAGCTGCGACTTTAGTGCGTAAAATCGCAGAAAATTATCGTTTACCATATTATACTCTTTCACCAACATATTCAGTATGTAAAAACCATGGTTATATTACAGGAGAGCACTTTAACTGTCCTCAATGTGGTGGCGATACAGATGTTTACAGCCGTATCACAGATTACTACAGACCTGTACAAAACTGGAATGACGGCAAAACACAAGAATACAAAGAAAGAAAAGTATATGATATCGACAATTCAAAGTTTTCTCCTAAAGCACAAACTGTATCTGAAGATATTAAAAACAATGAGCAGACTGGTACTTTAGAAGACGGAACATATATTTTCACAACAGCAACTTGTCCTAACTGCAAAATTGCTTGTTCACTTTTAGATAAAAATGAAATAAGCTATACAAAGCTTTTGGCTGATCAAAATAAAGAACTTGCAACACAGCTTGAAATCAGACAGGCGCCAACTTTGGTAATTGTAAAAGACGGACAAGCTACAAAATATGCAGGAGTTTCAGATATCAAAAAGGCACTTAAGGTGTGATTTAATATGAATATATATGATATTATAATTATTGGCGGTGGCCCTGCGGGGCTTACCGCCGCAATATATGCCGGCAGAGCTAATAAAAAAGCCCTTATAATTGAAAAAGGAACTTATGGTGGTCAGATTACCTCTTCACCAAAAGTTGAAAATATACCTGGTTTTTTAAGCGTTACTGGTAATGAGTTTGCTGAAAAACTTGTAGAGCAAGCCTTGTCATTAGATGCAGAGATTGAATGTGCTGAAGTTATGGAACTTATTCCGGGTGAACCACATACTGTTATAACTGATGATGGTGAATTTAAAGGTCATACTGTCATAATAGCAACAGGAACAAAACATAGACTTTTAGGCCTTGATAAAGAAGAAGACTTTATAGGTGAGGGTATTTCTTTTTGCGCTGTTTGTGACGGTGCATTTTATGAAGACAAAACCGTTGCAGTAATAGGTGGAGGTAACTCAGCACTTCAAGAAGCACTTCTTCTTTCAGAAACTTGTAAAAAGGTATATGTAATTCAAAATCTTGACTTTTTGACAGGTGAGGACAAGCTTCAGGAAAAACTTAAATCAAAAGCGAATATAGAGCTTATTTTAGGTACTGTGGTAGACAAACTTCTAGGTGATGACAAATTTACAGGTGTTACCCTAAATGACGGCACTAAAACTTATGATTTAACTTTAGATGGAATGTTTGTGGCAATCGGTCTTATTCCACAAAACGAAATATTTAAAGATATAGTTTCGCTTGATAATAATGGATATGTTGTATCGGGTGAGGATTGTAAAACAAATATTCCGGGAATTTTTGTAGCAGGTGATTGCAGAAATAAAAGAATTCGTCAGGTAGCAACAGCATCATCTGATGGTGCAATTGCAGCACTTGCAGCATGTGATTATATTAAATAAAAAAAGCCTTGCTTAAATGCAAGGCTTTTTCATTTTGCTTTAAATTCCAAGAGCAAGGACAATGTAGAAAATTGCAACAGTTGCAAGAGAATATATAAACATAGGAATTGCGTTAATCTTTATTAATTTGCCTTCTCTGCCGGTAACACCTATTGTTGCACTGGCAGCGACTGCATTATTTATACAAACCATATTACCAATGGCTCCGCCAATACATTGCATTGAAATGATGTAAACAGGGGGGAGACCTAAAAGTGTTGCAGTGTTAAACTGTAGGTTCGTAAAAAGGTTCATTGATACAGTAGCAGAACCTGATACAAACGCTCCTAATACACCAATAAACGGTGCAATTAGGACATATAAACTTTTGCCAACCATAGCTAAAGCGTGTGCCATTTCATCGAGCATACTTGTGTCAGCAGAGTTCTTGAATTTCATAACTTCAACCAAGGCTAAGCCGAATAATAATGCAAGGGCTGCACCTGATACTTGTTTAAAAGTATCTTTCCATGATTGTTCAATTTTTTCTTTATCCATTCTATGAATAAAGTTTGTTATAAAGGCAGCTATTATAAAGAATGTTCCAGGCAAGTATGCCCATTTGAAATTCCAGTCAAGATTATCAAAACCAAATATGTTATTAATTCCAACTACAAATGGTGCTGAACCTGTTAATAATCCTTTTACACCAAGTTGAGGTATTCTTGTCAAAACCAAAATTATGGCAATTAACAAATATGGAATCCAGGCTAAAAGAACAGACATTTTAGATTCGGTTGCAGGAGAAACTTTAGTAGTTGCCAGCCACTCTTTATTCCATTCATCTTCATTTCCAAAATCCCAATATTTTTTTGGAACTAAAAAGCCTTTTTTAGCAGCTAGAACTGTAACTCCTATTGAAATTAAAGCACCTAAAAGTGAAGCAAATTCGTAACCCACAAAGATGGATATTAAAAGCATGGGAACTGAAAAAGAAAGACCTGTAAATATAGCAAATGGTGCTGCCTGCATCGCAGGTTTAAATGATTTTTCTTTGCTGAAAAATTTAGTTGTCATCAATAGCACAATAAGTGGTAAGAATGTGCTTATTATGGCATGGGGCAGTGCTGTCCAAAATGCAAATTGTGATGTGAAAGTTAAATCACCAGATAATCCTAATGCACCGAGAGCTGCAGTTACAGGGGTTCCTACTGCTCCAAATGATACTGCAGTCGAATCACATACTAATGTTATCATAGCTGCTGCCATAGGTGGGAAACCTAAACTTACCAAGAGGGGACCTGCCAGTGCTGCAGGAGTTCCAAAACCTGCGGCTGCTTCAATAAATGAGCAGAAAGAAAAACCTATAATACAAGCCTGAACTCTTTTGTCAGGACATATATTTTTAAATCCTCTGTTAATAGCACTTGTTGCACCTGATGCCTTTAAGGTGTTCATCAAAAGTATTGCACCGCTTATTATAATTAAAACATCAAATGAACTGAGCATTCCATAAAGTGAACTTGCAAGTAAAGCCAAAACGTCAATTTTCCAGAATATAAATGCAAAAACAACAGCCATAATCCAGGAAATTAAAAGTGATCGTTTTGCCGGCCAATTAAACACCATCATTAAAATTAATGTTGTTAAGATTGGTAAAAAAGCAATTATAGCTAACATAATATACCTCCAATAAACTTTAAAATCTCCCAAGTAATTGTAAGCCCCAAAAACATTTAGTTAATGGGGCATTTTATGGTCGGGAATACAGGATTTGAACCTGCGGCCTCTTCGTCCCGAACGAAGCGCGCTACCAAACTGCGCTAATTCCCGTTATAGTCGCCTTATAAAGGCGATTTTTTATAATAAGCCTGGAATATTCATTCCGCCTGTTACTTTAGACATTTGTGAATTAGTTAATTCATCAGCTTTTTTGAAAGCCTCTTTAACAGCTGATAAAACTAAATCTTCAAGCATTTCAACATCATCAGGGTCAACAACTTCCGGATTAATTTTAATTGATGTGATTTCTTTTTTACCTGTAGCTGTTACGGTAACCATACCACCACCAGAAGATGCTTCAACTACAGCATTATCAAGGTCTTCCTGCATTTTAAGCATATCTTGCTGTAATTTTTGAGCCTGTTTAATCATCTGATTAAAATTGGCTCCACCAGCCATACCCATAGGAAATTTATTTTTAGCCATTAGAATTTTCCTCACTTTCATCTATAGAAACAATATCAGGAAACTTATCGGCAAGATTTAAAATATTACCTGTTTCCTTATTAGATATATCTTCATCACTAAATAAAATTTTAATTTGCATGTCTTTTCCTGAAACATTTTTAACGGCATCACAAATTGCTTTTTTGTTTTCATTATTATCTATATAATCTTTTTGAGCTAAATGGGAAGAGGGAAGAGATATAGATAAAACATCTTCACTCAAAGAAATCTGTGCTTGCATTAATTCTGAAAAAAGCCTCATTTTATGCATTGAAGCAATTTCTTTTAACACATTTTCCCAATTAAATTCAACGGTTTTTATAATGATTTTGTCAACTTTTTGTTGTGGCTTTGTTTCAGGAATAGTTTCTTTAATTATTGTTTTGGGTTGTGGTACTGTAATTTCAGGTACAACGACAGTTTTTTTAGGTTCACTATAAGAACTATCACACAAAGACACTAAACCAATTTCTAAAATCACCTTAGGATTGGGAGATTCCTTTTGCATTTTATATGTGTTGCAAAGAGTATTGACAATTTCAGATAAAGCTTTAACTGTAAAAAGGCTTGACTGTTCTTTAAACATATTCGCTCTTTCAAACGACATTTGCAATACTTCTGAAATATCTTTTGAAAGCATAGCTACAAGTAGGCACCTAAAATGTTCAATTAAGTAGGAAGTAAGAAGTACCGGATCTCTGCCTTCTCTGATTGCAAGTTCAGTAAGTTCAATTAAAGAACCAGCATCTTTTTTTGCAATAGCATTTACAATATTAAATATTGTATTATCATCAACAATTCCTAATATTTTTTCAACTAATGAACCCTCAATTTCGTTATTACCATACGATGCGCATTTATCTAAAATAGCAAGAGCATCACGCATCGAACCATCAGCAGCGTAGGTGATCGTGCTACACGCTTTATCATCTATATTATAGCCCGATTCATCACATACAAATTTAATTCTTTGAGAAATCTTATTAGAATCAATTCTATGAAAATCAAATCTTTGACAACGAGATAAAATAGTTGCCGGAACTTTATGATATTCTGTTGTTGCCAGAATAAAAATAACATGCTCAGGTGGTTCTTCTAAAGTTTTTAAAAGTGCATTAAACGCACCAATTGAAAGCATGTGGACTTCATCAATTATATATACTTTATATTTGAGCATAACAGGAGGGTATATAACTTCATCTCTAATATCCCTTATGTTATCAACACTTGTGTTCGATGCAGCATCAATTTCAGTAACATCAATGGCACTTCCATCAATAATTGATTGACATGAGGCACATCGATTACAGGGGTTGGCACCTGTTCTGCATTCACAGTTAACTGCTCTTGATAAAATTCTGGCGGTAGTGGTTTTACCGGTACCCCTTGTCCCACAGAAAAGATAGGCATGAGCAATTTTCCCTGACTCAATCTGATTAGACAAGGCTCTGACTATATGTTCCTGACCGACAACATCGTCAAATGTTTCGGGACGGAATTGTCTGTATAAAGCCTGATACTCCATAATAAAACCCTTTCTATAAAACCATACAACCCGAAATCGAATTATACTTATATACGATAAATGCATTTTCAGCTCAAACCAGGCACCCTCACGGCACATCACAGGTTTTGCTTATTGCTGCTTGGTTCCCCACCTGACAAGGTTCACAAATTGCGATTGCGTAAGACCCAGTTCTCAACACATCAAATACAATTCAGCTATACAAATATAGCCCTCAATCGGGCATTCACCCTTGCTACAGCGGATTGCAAGTACAGGACACCGCTACCTTCCCGGTTAGTATGGCATGGTTATTAAACTGTTTTTAAAACAGAATAATACAAAAAAATGGTGCGGGTGAAGAGACTTGAACTCCCACGCCGAAGGGCACAAGAACCTAAATCTTGCACGTCTACCAATTCCGTCACACCCGCAACACAAATATGATATCATTTTTTTAATTAATTGTCAACAATTCTTAAGACATTTATAAAATAAAAAACCTGCTTTTGAGGCAGGTTTAACATTAATCTAAGTCAAAATATTCCAGCAAGCCATTGTATATTCCTAAGGCAAAAGAATACTGGTCATCTCTTAATTTTAGTGAATCCTCATAATTAGTAATATATGCAAGTTCAATTAAATTAGCAGGCATTCTGGTTTTTCTTAAAACATAAAATGTTTTATTAATTTTTACTCCGTTATTTTTTGTACCTACAAGTTCTACAATCTCATCTAATATATCATCTGCTAAATTGTAGCTTTCAGAATTTTCACTATAAACATATACTTCAGTTCCATTAAAATTAGGGTTATCAGCAGCATTTACATGAATACTTAGAAAATAGTTTGCTCCCCAGTTATTTGCCATATTTACTCTTTCTGCTAAACTTGATGCGTTATTGAATCCTAAAACCGTATCACTGGTTGGACGGGAGAGCATAACTTCAAATCTAGGGTCATTTGATAAAATGTCAAATAAATATCTTCCTACATTATAAGTGATATCTTGTTCATAAAGTCCATTTGCTGTTGCTCCTGCGTTATGATAACCAGTAGGGTTGTGCCCCTGATCTATAAAAATTTTTATTGCCATATAAAAAACTCCATTAAATTAATATTATACGATATAAATATGCAATATATGTTTGTTTGTTACAAAAAGTTAAAAAACTTTAAAAAAAGTCTTTACAAAATAAATGCATTATGTTATACTAACATCGTTGACCAAGTTGTGTGCGGGCGTAGCTCATCTGGTAGAGCGCCACCTTGCCAAGGTGGAGGTAGCGAGTTCGAGCCTCGTCGCCCGCTCCAAGTTTACCCCAGGAAATTTATTCTGGGGTAATTTTTTTAAGAAAGGAGATGAAATATACGTGAATAAAATAACATTAAATTTGCCGAACAAATACAAAATTAATTTTAAATCACTATGCTTTTTTACAATTATATTAAGTGCAGTGCTTTTTTTATTTAATTTTGTCTTTGAAAAGCCTGGCAATGTTATTGTACTTGCAATTTCAAGTTTAATTGCCTTGATTATGCCAACATATTCTGCGATACAGAAAATTAATAACAAAAACTTTTTTAATCTTAATTTCATGATAAGTTTGGCCTGTGTATTTTTATTTTGCGTAGGTGAATTTCATCAATCTTTCTGGTCGGCTTTTTTCAATCTTATATTTTATTATATCTTTAACTATACAATTGTTTCTCAAACTAACACTTCACAACTGATTTCGATTATTCAGAAAAAAGAGTATCATTGTTATATTAACAGAGAAGACGTTATTGTTGGGAGCAGCAAAATAGGGCAGGGGGATATGGTTGAAATATCTTCTGGTGAGTATATACCTGTTGATGGTATAATTTCTGCAGGGTCAGGTACAATTGATGATTATTATATTACAGGTAATGATAAAATAATTACAAAATTTACAGGTGAGAGCGTTTTCGCAGGGTCAACATTACTTACAGGTAACATTATTGTTTTAGCTGATGCATCTCTTGCAGAATCTAGCTTAAGCAAAACCGACAAAGTTATAGATAATGCATGTTCTACAAGCACAAAAAGAGAAAGAATAACAAATATAGTTTTTAATGTTCTTTCAGTGGTAATCATTGTTGCACTTTTAATATTAACTTTAATTTCTTTTATAAAAACTAATAATTTTAATATTTTAAAATACGGAATAGCACTTATGCTTATCTCATCTAGTTTAGATGTTTTATATGATGCAATTAACATATCGTTTTGCTCTATAATTCAAAAGGCTGCAAGACTTGGAATAATAATATCAAGAAAAAGCTTTCTTGAAAAAACACTAAACGTAAAGACAGTTTTGTTTTCAACATTTGGTGTTTTATCATCAAAACTACCTAAAATAGTTAAAATTGAAAATATTCCGCAAATTTCAAAAGATGATCTGGTTAAATATGCTGCTTATTCACAATACAAACTTGGAAATGAACTTTCTAAAGCGGTTTGAAATTACTCTAAAGAAAAAATCAGAAGTTATAATATATTAAATTATACACCTTTAGGTATAATTGGAGCTGTAACTACAATTGCAGGAAATCACGAAATTATTACAGGCACTGCATATGATCTTAGCAATATAGGTATTGTAACTGGTGAAATTTCTGACGATACTGTTTTGTGCGTTGCGATTAACCAAATTTATGTTGGTTACATAAAATTTGAAACTGAAGTTAAAACTGATGTTAGAAAATGTGTTGAGGATCTTAAATCTCTAGGTGTTAAAGAAGTTGTTATTTTATCTTCACAATCCGAATCAACCATTACTGATATTATGACCAAAAGTGGTATTGATAAATTCTATTCTGTAAGTGATCAGGAGTCATTTATGGATATAATTAAAAAATACAAAAAATCTTCTATATTATATAGATTTGGTATGGATAATTTCTCATCTGAAGGACTTGTCAGTGAAATAAAATATGATGGATATAATAATTATAAAGAAGGAGACTGTATAACTCTTGCCGAAGACTTATCAGCGCCCGTTAATCACTTATTATTAATTTCAAATCTTAAAAATTTATTACTTCAAAACATTTCAATATTTGTCTTGCTTGAAATTTTTGTTGCTGCTGCAGCCATTGGGCATTACACGCAAATATGGCAAGTGATTGTCTTAACCGGTGTAGCAAAATTTCTAATGAAATTCTATTCAGTTAAAAATATAGATAAAGTTTGAACATAAACAAAACCAGAGCCATTAAAAGCTCTGGTTAAATTTTTAGTCATCGTCTAGGTGGGAGAGAGGGTTGTTTTTAGCAGCCTCTCTTTTTTGTTTATCACTTACATGAGTATATATTTGTGTTGTTGCGAGTTGTTCATGACCCAAAATCTCCTGAATAGTTCTTAAATCTGTTTCACCATATCTATACATAATTGTGGCTGCTGTATGACGAAGCTTATGCACAGAAAATTTTGTTTCATCAAGACCCGCAAGACCAATGTAATTTTTAACTAAATACTGAACAGTTTTATTACTAATTCTTTGTTTTCTTTTGCTTAAAAATAATGCATCACGGTCTTTTAAATCATCTTTTGGTCTTACTTTGATGTAACCCTCGATTGCGGATATGCATAATTCATTTAAATATACAGTTCTTTCTTTATTACCTTTACCTGTAACAACTAAAGTATCACTTTTTATATCTGAAATATTAATTCCTACTAACTCAGATAAACGCATACCACAGTTTAAAAATAAAACTACAATCGCATAATCTCTTGCTCTTAGTTCAACATCAGGATTTTTATTAATTTCATTTAAAAGCGTTTTACATTCATCTAGCTCCAAATATCTTGGGAGAGTCTGTTTGATTTTTGGGGAGTCCAAATCTGCAGCAGGATTTTCATCTAAATACTTTGCTCTATTGGTCATATATTTAAAATAACTTCTAATACATGCAACTTTTCTGGCTCTGGTTGAAGCAGCAGAATTTCTATTGGTGCTCATATATGCTAAATATTCATATATGTCATAGAGCTGAATTTTTTTAACAAATTCTATATCAAGATCGTGGATATTAATATTGTCAAGTTCAACATCATCGGAAACAAGTCCAAAATGTTGTTTCATAAATTTAAAGAAGATATTCAAATCTAAAGTGTATTCATAGATTGTATTTAATGATTTGTTCTTAATAGCGTGCATATATGTAAGAAACTCTTTAAATACAATAGGTTGGATGTTTAAATCCACTTTGTTATGTTTAGGTTTTATTGTACCCAAATTCCTCACCCCAATTATACAAAATCTTTATTTTGTCTAATTGTATCATAAATTTTCTCACTTGTCAATACTTTAATTAAAATCCACTCTCCCTTATATTTCGATTTTACAATTTAAGAATTGCTATGTTTATATTAGTAATTATAATCATTCAAAATGCTTTTGCAATAAAATTTTGTTCTTTATAT
>JAZSNJ010000132.1:0-3291 GCA_045536355.1 Clostridia bacterium
TGATTTTGGACTTTTAGATTCATATCCGGCACTTTCGGGAACAACTAAAGAAAGATTTGAAGCAGCGGTTGCAGAACTTCCTGAAGAAGTAAAAGTGTTAGACCCTGTTGAAATCAAAGGCGACTATGAAATTTATGTAGCTCCTGACGGAAACGATAATAATGACGGAAGTATTACATCACCTATTAAAACCATTCAAAAGGCAATGCAACTTAGGAATCTCTACTATGCTGATTCAGAAGGTGTTGTAATATATTTAAGAGGCGGTCAGTACCAGATTGACGGTTCGCTTAATATTTCAGACAGCGGTGTACTTGAAAATGAAAAACCACTTATTATTTCTTCTTATCAAAACGAAAAAGTTGTTTTAACTAACAGTCAGATGTTAAACATCTCTGCGTTTAAGCGAATAACTGACCAAAATATTTTGGATAGATTAGAATACTCTATTAAAGACAGCGTTTTAGTGGCAGATTTTAAAGATTTGGGTATAACTGATTTTTCAGTTTTCACACCTTCAGTTCCTTCAAATGTAAATATTTATGCAAACGGTGAAAAATTAACTGTTGCGAGATGGCCAAATGCCGATAATGTTTATATTGGTGAAATTGTAAACCGAGGTCTTATAACCTATAGCAAAACTCAGGCTGAAATTGATCAGCAGATTGCCGATAATGGAGGAACAAGACCTGAGATTGAGTTTGTAATCGGACACGGTTATAAATTTCCCAACACAGATGAAAGACCTTTATCCTGGGCAGAGCCTACAAAGGCATATGTAACAGGACATTTGTCTAACGACTTTACTTTAGAAACATTAAGAATTGAAAATCTCGGATACAACGAAACTGTAGGTAAAAATACCATTCATCTTGACGGATACACTCCGGAGGGTGCTAACGCAACACCTTTAGATGCAAATGGCGTTGCAACAAATCAATTTATTAACTACTATTACTTTAACATTTTAGAAGAACTTGATTCTCCGGGCGAATTTTATGTAGACAAAACAAACCAGAAACTTTATTTCTACCCGTCAGAGCCATTAGGACAGACTGAATTATCTGTTGTATCAGGTAACGCTCCTATTATCAATTTAACCAATACCAGTAATATCGTAATTAACGGACTTACTTTAAAATATGGTTCAGCAAATGGTATTACAATTAATGGAGGTTATCAAAATATTATACAAAACTGTGAAATCAGTAATATGAAAGGCATAGGTGTTTACATAAATGCCGGAGAGAGAAACGGTATAATTCATTCTACCATCCGCAACAATATGGGTAGAGCTGTAAGAATGGACGGAACAGTCGAAGATCGTCTTTCACTCACACCAAGAAGAAACTTTATGCAAAACTGCTTATGCTACAGATCTCCTATGGAAGAAATAAACAGTGGTGTAGCAGTAGGCTCAGGTGTTGGATTTATCATTTCACACAACTTAATTATGAATTCTGCTGCGTCTCCTATAGGATTTGCTGATGTTCAGGAATGTATTGTAGAATATAACGAAATAGTAGGCGGACCTACAAATACCATTGACTCAGCAGGTATTTATTTTGGTGGGGGTAAAACAAACAGGGGTAACCATATAAGATACAACTACATACACGACTTGTCAAAAATATATACAGCCAGAGCTCTTACGGGTATTTATTTTGACTTCTGCTCAAGTGGAAACTATGCATACGGTAATGTAATTAAAGGTGTGCCGTCAGGACTTTATTCACACAATGGTAGAGAAAATGTATTCTTTAACAACTTAATTATTGGTGACGGTTCAAACAAAGGCCCATATATAAGAGAAGAATTAAATGGTTTAACACCAGTTAAAATTACCCAGCCTATAACAATTATGGGTACAACAGTTACCGGTGAAAGAATTAGTAATAAACAGGTAAATAAACTCTGGGCTATGCAAAACTATTATTATCCAACAGACAGCAACACATCTAATGCATACATTTATAACACTGTAGATGCAAGTGAGGCGTGGAGATTAAGATATCCTACAATGACATTCTATACAGAAAATATTAAGATAATTATGGAAGAGTTTAAAAATGAAGGCTATGATCTTAACAATCACTCTGTTACTGACAGAGAAGTATATTTAAGACGACCATATGATGCATATTATGCTAACAACCTTGCAGTAACGCTTCCAAGCTCAGAATCTCCATCAACATCTAACAAAGCTTTAACTTCAGAAATTGCTGAGCAGCATATAAGACTTGTGGGTAGAAGCACAAACAGAACATATATTGGTGACCCGGGCTTTGTAGATGCCGCAAACGATAACTTTGCACTTAAGTCAGGTGCGGCAGCATTTTCACACATGCCGCAGACAACTGATACATCAACTCAGACAGAGTATGATGAAAATTTATCACCAACAAAGACCACTTATACACAAAGTGTAACAATTCCCGCATTTGTAGCACCACCATTTGAAAAAATGGGTTTGACTGACAATGTTAATTTAGCTGAAAGAATACCATTTAAACAGATTAAAGCAATTTCACCTGTATCGTACTGCAATCCTGCCGAATCAAACTATTTGGTTTCACTTAAATGGACAGATTCAGGCACAGCACACTATTATAAGGTTACAATAGCCGATAATGCATCATTTGATAATGCACTATCTCAATATGTAAATGTTCCTATGTGTGAATTTGATATAAGTGATCTTAATCAAAGTGCAAGTACTTTCTACTGGAAAGTAGAAGGGCTTGGAAAAACCAAGGCATATGGAGCAGAGTATGAAACAAGCTCGGTATTTTCATTTAAGACATATCATTCAGATATTGAAGTAACCTCTTTAACTGTTGATAATGCAAACTTTAAAGATCAGAAATCTGTTGCTGTAACTGCTAAAATTGACAACAATATGGGAAAAACAGTAACTCCTGTTATCTTATTTGTTGCTTATGATAAGGATGATAACTTCATTTCATACACTCCAATTAATAACATACCACTTTCGGCAAATCAAAAACAGGTAACATTAAATATTACGGTTCAGAATCCTGCTCAAAACATTACTTGTATCAAGCTTATGATATGGAACGATTTAACAAGCACACTTATGCCTTATGGTAAATACGGAGTAGTATATTCTAAATAAAAATAATAAAAACGCAACTATTTTGTTGCGTTTTTTATTATTTTATGGTACCCTAAACAGTGAGGGGATGATAGGTTATGAGGAAGTTAATATGTCTGATTTTAATATGTGCAGTTTTGATGCAAACAGTTGCTTTTGCAAATGGACAAGATGTA